>CAYMFV010000006.1:0-25157 GCA_964389745.1 uncultured Planctomycetales bacterium
AAAAGAACCCTCCCCGCCGCCCTGCACAGAGACGACGGGGAAGGCCTTGGAACCTGATTCTCCGAGAACGAACAGAAGCGACCTGGGTCTGCCTGCGGTCCTCACGCTCGCCGGGTTCTAGTTGATGAGCACCGGCAGCACGTTGGAGTCGTAGAACATTCCCGTGTCCTGGGCCGCCACCTCCAGGTAGACCGTGGAACCGGAAGCGCTGGCCGGTATGGGCGGGCTGGTCCAGGACGCGGAGCCCGTGGCGTCGTGGACGCCCAGGGCGAGGATGGTCACCGGGTTGCCGACGTCGAAGCTGTGCCCCGCGTAGACGAAGCCCAGGGTGTTGAAGGAGTAGACCAGCCACCACTGGGAGTTCGGCGGGGCCTGGCTCCAGCTCCAGGTGGCCCGGGCGCCGACGGTGGTGGTGCTGGGACCGGACAGGAGGATGGCGTCCTTCAGGGGCGGGGGCAGGGCGCCGCCGCCCTCGCGCACGAAGACGTCCTCCGCCAGGTTGGTGTCGCCCAGGACCAGGTTGCTGGCCAGGCTCTGGAAGGCGATCCGCGAGCCGTCGCCGTTCACCGAGGGGCGTGTGGAGTTGCCGTTGCCCAGGAAGGAACCGGTGCTCAGGCTGACCATGGTGGTGGTGCCGGTCAGCGTGTCGTGGACGAAGACGTCCCAGGCGTTGTTGATGTCGCCCGGCACCAGGTTGCTGGCCAGGCTCCGGAAGGCCACGTAGCGACCGTCCCCGGAGATCGCCGGCACGGTGCTGCCACCGTTGCCCTCGGCGCCGCTGCTGGCGACGCTCACCCTGGTCGTGGTGCCGGTCTGCAGGTCGTGGACGAAGACGTCCTCGACCAGGTTGGTGTCCCCCGGCACCAGGTTGCTGGACAGGCTCCGGTAGGCCACGTAGCGACCGTCGGCGGAGATGGACGGCCGGGAGGAGGGGCCGTTGCCCTCCACGCCCGTCGAGGAGACACTCACCCGCACGGTGGTCCCCAGGAGCCGGTCCCGGACGAAGATGTCCCGGGTCAGGTTGGTGTCGCCGACCACGAGGTTGTCGGCATCGCTGTAGAAGGCGACGTAGCGGCCGTCCGCCGAGATCGAGGGCCGGTCCGACTTGGCGTTCGCCTGGAGGCCCGTGGAGCTGACCGAGATCAGCTCCGTCGTTCCGGCCACCAGGTCCCGGACGAAGATGTCGCCGACGAAGTTGAAGTCGCCGGCCACGAGGTTGTCAGCCAGGCTCCGGAAGGCCACGTAGCGACCGTCCGCCGAGATCGCGGGGCGGGTGGACAGGCCGTTGCCGATGATGCCCGCCGTCGACTGGCTGACCAGGGTGGTGGTGCCCAGCAGCCGGTCCCGGACGAAGATGTCGTAGGTGAGGTTGAGGTCACCGATGGCGAAGTTGCTCGCCAGGCTGATGAAGGCCACGTAGCGACCGTCTCCGGAGATGACGGAGCGTTTGCTCTCGCCGTTGCCCTGGACGCCGCCGTTGCCGACGCTGACCCGCTCCGTGATGCCATTCACCAGGTCCCTGGCGAAGACGTCCTGGACGAAGTTCGTGTCGCCGGCCACCAGGTTGGTCGCGTTGCTCTCGAAGGAGACGAAGAGGCCGTCCTGGGAGATGGAGATCCGGTTGCTGGCCCGGTCGGTCTGCAGCCCGGCGCTGCTGACGCTGACCCGGGTGGTCTGCTGGGCAGGAAGGGCTGCGGCCACTCCGAGGAGGAGGAAGCCCGCCAGGACCGTCTGGCCGTGGCGTCGTTGTCTGTGCTGAGGATGGTGCATGGGTCGCGTTTCTGTTCGAGGGGAGTCCGCCTCGGGCTGGCCGGGGGAAGTCAGCCTGAGGCCATCGTGCGGGCGGCCGGCGCGCGTTCGTCGGCGAAGGCCGAGCGCACCCACTGGTAGGCCGTCTCGGTGGCCCGTCCGGGATGGAAGAAGAGATCCCTGGCCATGGCCTGCCGGAGCCGGGCATGGCGTCCGGGGTCGGCCAGGGACTCGGCCACGGCCGCCACGCCCTCGGTGGCGGTCTTGGCGATGATTCCGGTGTGCCGGCCCCACGTCCGCAGGTCCAGCATGGAGGAGCTCTTCCGGGCGGCGTTCTCGATGAGCTGCGGCACGTCCAGGAAGACCATCGGCCGGTCGAGAAGAGCGAACTCGCTGGAGACGGAGGAGGCATCCGTCACCAGCAGGTCGGCCGCGTACATGGCCGGGATGATGTCGTAGGACTGGACCAGGCGCATGTGCGGGTCCTCCATCGCCGCGAGCCGCGCCGACCAGTTGACGGTCCGGTCGTGGGGATGGTCGTGCAGCTTGACCAGGACGTCGTAGCGCCCGGTGACCTTGAGTTCCTCCAGGAACTCCTCCCCCATCAGGTCGAGGGAGTTGTGCTTCTGGCCCGTTGGCGCGTACAGGATCACCGGCCGGGAACCGTCGAAGCCATAGGCCGCGAGGATCTCCTCCCGGTCCAGGGAACCGTCCACCAGGCGGTCCGTCTTCATGAAGCCGATGGCGAGGCCCCGGGGGTCGTCGGGCTCCAGCAGCCCGGCCTCCGCCCACTTGCGCTGCATGTAGGGCCCGGCCAGGAAGAAGAAGTCGGCGCCCAGGTTCTTGCTGCGGATCGCCCGGTTGCGGAAGGACACGCCGTGGAAGATCTGGATCCTCGCCCGGACGCTCCGCGGGGCGAGCATCTTGGTGTTGGCCGCGAACAGGAGGTCGAAGTCCATCTCCTGGATCTGCTCCATGCTCAGGATGCGGTCCGGGGCGATGCCGAAGGGCTTGTACAGCGGATAGCTGTGATAGATGTAGCCCTCCTCCCCCTTCTCCCGCAGGCCACCGGCGACCCGGACCTCGAATGCCGGGTCCTCGGCCAGCCGCATGTACAGCGGCTGGAAACAGACGAAGTGAACCGGCGCGTAGCCGGTGAACAGGACCTGGATGGGCTTGTTGGCCATGGTATCTGGACGTTCAGACTGCTGCGCGCTGCTCGGCGGCATTCCGGGAAGGCCGCACGGAGTCACTGGCCACGTGCTCCCAGGCCGGCGCGGCGGGAGGAATCTTGGCCTGGATCAGCGGCCACACCTGCGACCTGGCAGCCTCGAGGTCTTCGGGAAAGTCCACCTCGACCCACGGGTGGCCGGCGACGTCCACACAGCGCACCGGCTGCCGCGTCGACAGGAGGTTCAGGGCCTCGGGAACCCAGGAGCTGCTCTGGCCGTTGCGGACCATCTGGTCGACGATCTCCAGGAAGGTCCGTCCGCTCTCGGCGTCGAACTTCAGGAAACCCACGTTCTCCCCGTGGGAATCCTCGGCCGGGAGCTTCTTGCCGATGGCCCGGAGGTAGAGGCCGTCGGTCACCACCTTCATGTGCTCCGCTTCCTTGCCCGAGGTGGAGTCGTAGGCCAGGCCGCAGCCCTCCAGGTGGAGCAGAGCCTGGAGGATGCCCGGGTGGGCCAGGACGTCGGCGTTCATGCACAGGAAGGGCCCCTGCAGCCAGTGCCGGGCCAGCCACAGGGAGTAGAGACTGTTGGTGGTGTCGTAGAGGGGATTGACCAGGGCGGCGCACCCGGGAATCCGGGCCACCCGCTGGAAGACCTGCTCCCGGCAGTAGCCCGTGACCACGCAGACCTGGTCCACGCCCAGGTTGTGCAGGGTGTCGAGCTGGACGTCGAGGAGGGTGCGACGCCCCAGGGGCTGCAGGCACTTCGGGCGCCCGATCCCGTGGGCCCCCAGGCGACTGCCCCGGCCAGCGGCCAGGATGACTGCCTGCCCGATCATTCCGACCTTCCGGCCGCTGGCATCCTCGGGGGGGAGAGGCTCTGCCCCGCACGAGGGGGCACGGCGGGGGCGCAAGGGGCTGCGGAGGGGCTGTGCATGGGGGGTGGGATGGACTTCCAGACGCCAGGGGGCCCATCCCCTCGTGCAACTCACGTGCCGCTCACGAGGTCTCCCTCCCCTCTTCTCCTAAACCCGGGTAAACAGTGCACTTGGGGCCGCCGAGAGACCTCGTGGCCAGGGCGCCGGCGGGAGCTTCCCTGGCCCGAGGAAGCCGGGCTGGCTCGATCCAGCCAGCCCGGTCAGACCGGCCCGGACCGGCCGGGCCCGTAACGCCGGAGCAGGCTACGAAGTCGGCCCCGGCCGATCCCCAGGCGCCGGGCCGCCTCGCTGATGTTGCCCTCGGCCTCGCCCAGCGCCTCCTCCAGGGCCCGGCGCAGGATCTCGTCCAGGGTCCCACCGCCCGGGGAGGCCGGCGATCCCGGCCGGCCTGGACCGCCCGCCCCCCGCAGGCCGAGGTCCTCCACCTGCACCCGGCCTCCCGGCTGCAGCAACACGGCCCGCTCCACCACGTGGTGCAGCTCCCGGGTGTTCCCCGGCCAGGAGTAGGCCTCCATGGCGGCGAGGGCCGCCGCCGTGAACTCCGGGGGCTCGAGGCCGTGGCGCTGGGCAGTCGTCCGGGCGAAGTGCTCCACGAGCAGGGCCACGTCCTCGCGCCGCTCCCGGAGCGGCGGCAGCTCGAGGGAGAGCACCTCGAGACGGAAGTAGAGGTCCTCCCGGAAGCTGCCCTCCTGGACCATGCGGCGCAGGTCCCGGTTCGTCGCGGCGATGAACCGCGCCCGGATCGGCCGTTCCCGGTTCGAGCCTAGCCGCCGGACCAGGCGTCGGTCCAGCACCGACAGGAGCTTCACCTGCAGGTCCAGGGGAATCTCGCCGATCTCGTTGAGGAAGACCGTGCCATCCTCGGCGGCCTCGATCAGGCCGATCCGGTCCTGGCGCGCCTCGGTGAAGGCCCCCTTCTCGTGCCCGAAGAGCTCGGCCTCGATGAGGCTGGCCGGCAGGGCCGCGCACTCGACCTGCACCATGGGGCTGGCCGGATCGCCGGCGGCGGCGTGGATGAGCCGGGCCACGAGGTCCTTGCCGACACCGGTCTCCCCGAGGAGGAGCACCGTCGGCGGGTGGCCGCGGGCGGCCGCCAGGACCCGGCCGATGCGCTGGATCTCCCGGCGTATCCGCACGGCGGCGGCGCTGCTGCCCAGGAACTCCTCCGGCCGCTGGGCGTGGTCCGCACGTGCACGTGCATAGTCCAGTCTCCGAGCAGCCGTGGCCCGGGCCAGGGCCCGCTCGATCACCGCCACCATCTCCTCCCGGCTCTCCGGCTTGGGCAGGTAGTCGTCGGCACCCCGCTTCACCGCCTGCACGGCATCCGAGACCTCCGGGAAGGAGGTCATGATGACCACCGCGGCCTCACCCTGCTCCCGGGCCTCCTGGACGAGGTCGAGGCCGGAGCCGTCGGGCAGGCGGATGTCCAGGAGGACCAGGTCGAAGGTGGCGGCGGCGAGCAGTCGGCGCGCCTCGGCGATGGTGGCGCAGGACTCGCAGCCGTAGCCTGCCCGCTCGAGCTGGAAGGCCAGGACCGAGCGCAGGGCCTCCTCGTCCTCGACCAAGAGGATCCGCGAGCCCTGGCTCGCGCTCTCTCCCAGGCGGTCCGGCAAGGAGTTCGGCATGCTCAACCCGCGGCGAAACGGGAGTCACTCGCCGCGATCGACTGCAGCTCCGCCAGGAGGGAGCAGAGCTCGTCCACGTCGAAGGGCTTCGTGATGGCACCGACGAATCCGTGCTTCCGCCACTCCGCCATCACCGGATCGTCGTGGTAGCCGCTGGTGGCGATGCAGCGGCAGCCCGGGTCCAGGGCCAGGAGCTCCCGGGTGGCCTCCCGGCCGCCGACGCCTTGTGGCATGGTCAGGTCCATGAGGACGAAGGCGAAGGGACGCTCCGCCTCCATGGCCTGGCGATAGCGGCGCACCGCCTCCCGGCCGTCTCCCGCCGTCTCCACCTCCAGGCCCCGGACACGCAGGGCCACCCGCAGGGGTGCGAGGACCTCGGCGTCGTCGTCAACGAGGAGCAGCCGGCACGGGGCCGGGCGGCAGATCCGGACCGGCGGCCGCCCGGGTTGCGGCACCGCACTCGTAGCCGGCAGGAAGACCCGTACCGCCGTGCCACGCCCCACCGCCGAGCGCATCGTCATGTGGCCGCCGTGGCGCTGGACGATGGCGAAGGCCAGGGCCAGACCCAGGCCGTGGCCACCCTCCTTGGTCGAGAAGAAGGGATCGAAGACCCGCTCCAGGTCGCCGGTGGCGATCCCCGCGCCCTGGTCCTGGAACTCCAGGCACACGTAGCGGCCCGGGGAAAGCGGCAGGGAGGAGCCCTCCTCCACGTCCATGTTCTCCCCGCCAACCTCCAGCTGGCCGCCCTCGGGCATCGCCTGGACGGCGTTCAGGACCACGTTGTGGACCACCTGGGCGATCTGGCCCAGGTCCGCCTCCACCGGCCACAGGTCTGCCGCCAGGCGGAATACCAGCTGGACACGGGAACCGGTGCACCCGAAGCGCACCTCCTCCCGGAGGAAGGCCTCGAGATCCACGGGCCGCTTGACGGGCTCGCCGCCACGGGCGAAGCCCATCAACTGGGCGCTCAGCCCCTTGCCACGCCGGCACGCCCCCCGGACCCCCTGGAAGATCGGGTCGAGGGCGGTGGCTCCCAGCTCGTCGGCCATGTCGCGGCCGGCGTTCGCCCAGTTGAGGACGGCGCTCAGGATGTTGTTGAAGTCGTGGGCGACACCCCCGGCCAGGATGCCGAGGGAACGCAGGCGCTGGGCCTTCAGGCTCTCCGCCTCGAGCAGGCGCTTCTCGGTGACGTCCCGGAAGGCGAAGACCACCCCGATCGGCGTCCCATCCGCCCCCTCCTGGAGGGAGCCCCGGATCTCGATGGTGCGTTCCCGGCCGTTGGGGGGCGTCAGGATGAAGTCCCGGCCGTTGAGCAGCCACTTCGGACTACGCAGAGTCCGTGCGAAGATGTCGCAACGCGACCCGGGAGCGGCTTCCCACTGTCGGACGAGCATGGTCTCCTCGAGGCGCCGGCCCTCGATGCCGCCAGCCAGGCGGCCGAGGAGGATGGCCGCGGTCTCGTTGGCCATGGCGACGACGCCGTCCAGGCCCACCAGCACCACGCCCTCGCCGATGGCCCGGAGCGTGCTCGCCAGGCGCTCCTTCTCCTCCGCCAGCCGGCGGCCGCTGCGCTCCTGCCGGGCGATCTCCTCCACCTGGCGCCGGTAGGAGCTGTAGAAGCCGGCGGTGACGAGGAGCAGGCCGAAGGCGTTGAAGATGTCCTCGATCGGGTCGTTGAAGAACTCCTTGTCCAGGGTGAACTCGTCCAGGAAGTCGATCAGCAGACCGTACGCGAAGATAGGCCAGCCATACTCCAGGAGGGGCTGCCGCAGGCGGACGATGACCAGGTAGGAACAGATCACCAGCAGGAGGTAACCGCCTTCGCTGATGACATCCTGCACCTTGACCTGGTCCTTCAACGGGAAGGCGAGGAACCAGGCCACCACCGTGGCCAGATAGACGAGGGCGACCACGGCCAGGAGTCGACGGGACGCCAGGCCCATGCCGGAGGTCATGGGGCTGGAGCTCACGACCGCCCTGCCTCCGTCTGGCCGCGGCCCGGTGGCCGATCCTCCGCCAGGCGGCCCGCTTCCAGGCGCAGCAGCCGGTCGAAGGACTCGACGTACACCGGCCGGGCGCTGGTGACCACCACGGTCGTGCCCCGCAGCTCGGCCAGCATGGCCGCCAGCCGCCGGGCGACGTCCTCATCCAGGGCCGCGAAGGGTTCGTCCAGCAGGAGCAGGCTGCTGCCCGAGGCGAGGACACGCAGGATGTCCACCTCCCGGGCCTCCCGGGCGGACAGCTCGTGAACCCCCAGCCTGGTGTCCAGGCCCTCCGGCAGGGCATCCACGAAGGCCAGGAAGCCCGCCCGGCGCCAGGCAGCCAGGACCGCCGCGCCGCTGTCCCCGGCATCCAGCCCCAGGATCTGGCCCAGCGGCTTCCGGATCCAGCTCGGCTGGCTCCCGGCGCAAGCTACGTGCCGGGTCAGGTTCTCGCGCTCGATCCGGTGCATCTTCGTGCCGTCGAAGAGCACCTTGCCCGCCATGGGGCGCAGGCGACCGGCCAGGAGTTCGACCAGGGTGCTCTTCCCGGAGCCCGCACCGCCCGTGACCAACAGGTGCTGTCCTGCCGGAATGCGCAGGTCCACAGGCCCGAGACAGGGCCGCCCCTCACCATCCCCGCCCCGGAGGACAGTGGCGCCATCGAGGACCAGGGCCTTGCGCAGCGGCGCCACCTCGGTCACCTTCCGCGACTGCTTCTCGGCACTGCGGATCAGCTTCTCCAGGCGCTCCGCGCAGGCGACGACCTTGCCGAGACGGCTTCCCTGCCGGGCCAGCCGCACCCCCGGCTTGTGCATGGTCCGGGCGTAGAGGACGAAGACGAAGAGGGCATCGATGTCGGTGGAGCCGGAGCGCAGGCCGGCGATCCCGGCGGCTACGGCAAGCACGGTCGACAGACCGAGGATGACGTGGGCGGCAAAGGTGACCCGCCCCTGGATCGTGGCCAGGGCCGCCTCGTGGTGGCCGCTGGAGTAGTTGACCTTGCTGAAGGCCATCTCCCGGGGATTGCGCAGGACGGCCTCCTGGATGCGGTCGGCGATCTTGCCCTCCTTGCGCCGGTAGTCCAGGGAGCGCCGGTAGACGCGCCGGGCGCCGATCCAGGTCACGACCAGCACGCCGAGCCAGCCCAGGGCCTGGATGGCCGCCAGCCGCGGGGAGACGCACACCAGGACCACCGTGATCCCCAGGAAGAGCATGCCGTTGGTGGCGACGTGGACCAGGAAGCCCTTGAGCCCGGCCTTGAGCCGGGCCGTGTCGCCGACGAGACGGGAGACCACGTCGCCGGAGCGGATCGCCCGGCCCCGGCTCCCCAGGCGATAGGCCGCCCGGAAGGCCTCCGCCCGGATGTCCCGAACCCAGCCGATGGCGAAGCGCGCCACGAGCACCCGCTGCCGGTAGTCCGCGTAGCCGAAGACCAGCACGATGAGGAGGAAGGCGCCACCATAGAAGAGCGCCTGGCGGAACCACTCCTGGTCGAGGCTCACCGTGGACTGGACTCCCGGCAGCAGGGCGCCTTCCTTGAGCCACGGCTTGAGCAGGGCCTTGAGGGGCCAGGGAAAGAGGAGCCGGGAGCCCACCACGAAGGCGGCCGCCAGGTTGGACTGCCAGAAGAGCCGGGCGTGGCGCCGGGCCAGGGGCCGGAACGTCCGCCAGACCCGGATCCAGGTTTCCAGCCGGACCGGGCGATTCCTCCTCTTCTCGCCGCCGGCCTCCCGGGACGAGGCCGGCACAGCTTCGGCAGATCCAGTGCGCATGCGGGGGGGAAGCCCTGTCCGGGGTCCAGGCGGCCAGCACACCACCCTGGTGCCAGCCGCGAAGAGGGCACCCGGGGAAGGATACCACCAGAAACAAGCTCCCGGGGCCCGGCCAGCCTCAGAGGAGACTCTCGAAGCCCCCGGCCAGGACCTCCCGGGCCAGCTCCAGGTCACGCCCGACGTCCTCGGTCCAGCCCTGCGGCAGCGGCCGCAGGGCCGAGATCTTGGCCCGCATCAGCAGGGCCGCCGCGACGTGCCAGCGCAGGCGCGCCGGCACCATGTATTCCCCCCCCGCCTCTACGTAGCCCTCCAGGAACAGCCTCGCCACCCGGCAGGCGACCTCCAGGTCCTGGCCGGCCCGGGCACAGCAGTGCAACACGTGGGCCAGGACCCGCCCCACGTCGAAACAAGGGTCGCCGCGAGCCAGGTCGTCCCAGTCCACGATCCCGATCCCCGCGTCGCCGACCAGCACCTGGTCGCCGAAGAGGTTGGCGTGGATCGGCCGGGGCGGGAAGGTGGCCACCGCCGGCAGCTCCTTCTCCAGGCGCTGGAGCACCTCGCCAAGGGCCGGGTCCAGGCCGCGCAATGCCGCCCGGAGATCCTTCATGGCCCGCACCAGGGCTCCGTACTCCTCCTCGGCGCTCCACACCTGTCTCGGCCGCACCGCGCTGGCGTGCAGGCTGGCGACGGCGCAGCCGGCCGCACGCAACGCCGGCTCATCCGCCGGCCGATAGCACTCCGTCAGCAGGCGCCCAGGCACCTCCTCGAGGAAGAGGGCGCGACGCTTGCCACTGGAGGCCAGGAGTGCTGGCACGGCAAAGCCCAGCTGCCCGCGCCGCCACGCCCGGGCCATGAGCTTGTGGTTGGCCAGGGCTCCTGGGTGATCGGTCTTGGTGAACACCTTGATGTAGATCCTGGGGCGGAGCCGCCGCGTGTCGACCTCGTAGCGCAACAGGGCCCGCTTCCGCGGCACGTAGCGAAGGACCTCGATGCCGGCGCCCGGGACCGCCTCGGCCGGCAGGGGCAGGTCCTTGAGCTGCAGCAGGTGGCGCAGGCCTTCGGGATCCAGGAACCATGCCAGCTTGCGGAGGCGGGGGCCGTTGGGCAGGGCGAAGATCACCGCGTGCCACTGGTCCACGACGTGGACCGGCGGCCCGAAACATGGCAGAGCGGGCTTGCGCAGGTACTCGGCGAGGCGTTGGTGGGCCGTGTCCGCTTCGGGATAGATGTGCACCGAGTAGTACTGGCGGCCAACCTGGTCGTGGCTGCCTGGCGGGTGGTACTGGGCCTCGCCGACCAGCCGGGCCCCCTGGAAGGGCCGGTAGTGGACCCGGCGCAGGAAGGTGGCCCGGATCGGGCTGGGCTGACTGCTCCAGGCGCTCCAGGCGCGCTCCAGCTCCCTCCGGAAGGCCCCGGTCCCGCGGAACTCGCCCAGGAGCTCCCGCACCACGTCCGGCCGCGGTTCCAGGGCATTCATGCCTCGTGTTCCCTTCTCCCCCGTTTCACCAGTCAAAGTGGATCCGGGCCTCCACGATCCGGGCGTTGCCATAGGTTTCCAGGTCGCTCACCACGTAGTTGAGCTGCAGGTGGAACCGCGGCGTCAGGTACCAGCTGACGCCAAGGGTCAGGTTCTGGACCGCACCCCCGAACACCACCCGGTCCTGGAGGTCGAGGCGGGAATAGCGGCCGGCAAGCTCCAGAGCCCCCAGGCCGCCCTCCCCCACGGAGTTCATGGGCTGCACCCGGCTGAAGACTCCTTTGTTCCGGGAGTAGGGCCGGTACTCTCCGGTGAGGAACAGGCTCGCCTGGACATAGTAGCCCTGCATGCGCTGCCATCCGCCCTCGGGGACGCGGACGTCGGCCTGCAGGTACTCGGCCTGGACCGAGGCCGGGCCGAGGACCAGGGCCGTCTCCAGCCCGGCGAGCCACTCCCGATCGGCCGGAAAGCGGCCCGTGTCCACGATCCTCGGCGCCAGGTCGGCTTCCGGCCGGGCACGGAAGCGCTCCCTGCCCTGGTCCGGGTTGCGCAGACTCAGGGAACCTCCGAGGTGCAGGAGCCGGCGTCCCTTCTCGCCGTACCAGGGGAGCCAGGTGAGCCGACCGGTGGCGGCGAACTCCTTGCCGCCGCCCTCATCCGCCCCGAAGGCGTCGGAGTCCGTCGCCCGAAACACCCCCACCGCCCAGGTGACCCGCTTGTGGGCCACGGCGTCGAAAGCCATGAGGCCGACGTTCCGTCCCGGAGTCAGCGCACTGGCCACGGACCGCTCCAGGAAGGTCAGGTAGCTGCTGCTGGTCCGGGCCTCCAGTCCCACCGGCTCCTTGAAGTGCCCGATCCGCAGGCTGCCGACGACCGGGACCTCCCTCGGCTCGAAATAGGCATCACGCACCCCGGCGACACCGTCCCCGAAGTCGTAGCTCAACTTGAACTTGAACCAGTCCTCATAGGAGCCCTTGATGCCCAGACGCGCCCGGCGCAGCTCCGTACCATCCTGGAAGGGGCCGGTGATCTCCTCGACGTCCCGGTCGGCGGAGAAGAAGGCCCAGTCGTTCTGCACCTTGCCGTAGAAGCGGACCTGCAGGCGGCCATCGCTGCTGCGTAGCTCCAGATTGGAAGAGAGTTCGTCCTCCCGCTCCTGGGCCTCCTGGGCCAGGGCCCGCTCCAGGGTCCGGGCCGCTCCTTCCTCCTGGCCGGCGGCCGCCCCGGCGCCTGCACCCTGGCCGGACAGCGGAGAGCCCGACGCGGCCACCAGCAGGAACAGGATTCGGCCGTGACGGCGGAGGGGGGGGATCCGACGAGTCATTGTGGCCAGGCGTATCCGGATGAGCACGAGGCCCGTGGGGGTGCCGGAGTATAGCAATCATCCCGGACCGGCCAGGCGCCAGGGGGTGCCGCCCGGGCCGCTCCTACAGCGCGTCCCGGATCCGCACCACCCGTTCCACCGATTCGACGATGACCAGACCGTCTCCTGGTTTGCCGGTCCTGGCGTTTTGACAGATCAGCTCCCGAACGGTCTCGGCCTGGGCATCGATCACCGCGTCCAGCATGAAGGGCTGGATGATTGCCTTGATCTGTTTCACCTTCTTCCTTCCTTCTCCGCAGGGACTAGAGTTCCACTTCCTCGCGCCGTCCGGCGAAGCGCGGGTAGATGGTGGGCAGCACGAGCAGGGTCAGGGCCGTGCAGGTGACGAGACCGCCGATGACCACCGTGGCCAGGGGCCGCTGGACCTCGGCGCCGGCGCTGGTCGCCAGGGCCATGGGCAGGAAGCCCAGGGAGGCCACCAGCGCCGTCATCAGGACCGGGCGCAGGCGGATGCGCGCCGCCTCAGCCGCCGCCTCGGCCGCCGCCAGGCCCTCCCGCTGGCGCTGGACCACGTAGGACACCAGGACCACGCCGTTGAGGACGGCGATGCCGAACAGGGCGATGAAGCCGACACCGGCGGAGATCGAGAAGGGGAAGCCACGCAGGAACAGGGCCAGGACGCCGCCGGTGGCGGCCAGGGGCACGTTCAGGAAGATGAGCAGGCCCAGGCGCACACTGCCGAAGGTGCTGTACAGGAGCACGAAGATCAGCAGCAGGGCCAGGGGCACGAGCACCGCCAGGCGCCGGGAGGCCTCGGCCAGGTTCTCGAACTGCCCCCCCCACTCCACCGTCCAGCCGGGAGGCAGCGGCACCCGGCGCTGCACCTCCCTCCGAGCCTCGGCCACGGCGGAGGCCAGGTCCCGGCCACGCACGTTGCACTCCACCGTGATCCGGCGATTCAACCGCTCGCGGCTGATCTGGGCCGGCCCCTCGTCCACGACCACGTCGGCCACCTGCGACAGCGGCACCATGCTGCCACCGGGGGCGGCGACGCGCAGCTCCTGCAGGGCCTCCAGGCTCGCCCGGACGTCGTCCCGGAAGCGCACCTGGAGGGGAAAGCGCTTCTGCCCCTCGAGGACGACTCCCGCCTGGCGGCCGCCGATGGTCTCCACCACCTCCAGCACGTCCTCGGCGTTGATCCCCAGACGGGCCATGGCCGCCCGGTTCGGGCGGATGCGCAGGTTGGGCAGGCCGCTGACCTGCTCCACCTTGACCTCGCTCATGCCAGGCACCGCCGCCACCACGTCGGCCACCTGCTCCGCCACCCCGCGCAGCTCCTCCATGCTCGCATCGACACCGAAGATCTTGATGCCGACATCCGAGCGCACGCCGCTGATCAGCTCGGCGACCCGGAGCTCGATGGGTTGACTGTAGCTGAACACCGCGCCCGGCACGGCCTCCTGCAGGCGTGCGTCCAGGGCGGCGATCAGCTCCTCCTTGCCCGCGAAGCGCCATTCCTCCCTGGGTCGCAGGATCAGGTAGGTGTCGCTGACCTCGACGCCCATGGGGTCGGTGGCGATCTCGGCCCGGCCCGTCCGCGAGATGACGGTCTCGACCTCGGGGAACTCGTCGCGGAGGACCCGCTCCACCCGGGTGTTGATCTCCAGGGAGGTCTCCAGGGAGACGCTGGGCAGCCGCCAGATCTGCAGGGCGATGGCCCCCTCGTCCAGGCGCGGAATGAACTCGGCGCCGAGGAGCGGCACGAGACCGAGGCTGCCGGCGAAGGCGACCAGGGCCAGGAGGGCCGTGGCCCCGGGATGGCGGATGGTCCGGCGGAGGAGCGGCTCGTAGACGCGCTTCGCCAGGCGGATCAGCAGGGTCTCCCGCTCCGCGACCCGCCGCAGGAAGAGAGAGGCCAGGACCGGCATCAGCGTCAGGGCGCAGACCAGGGAGCCGGCCAGGGCGAAGACCACGGTCAGGGCCATGGGCCGGAACATCTTGCCCTCGATCCCCCGGAGCGCCAGGATCGGCAGGTAGACGATCATGATGATGCCGACGGCGAAGACCACCGGCCGCGCCACCTCGTGGCAGGCCCGCCGCACCTTCTCCCCGTGGGTCGTGGCCCGGTCCTCCCGGTGCTGGTGGAGGTAGCGGATGATGTTCTCGACCATCACCACCGAGCCGTCCACGATCAGGCCGAAGTCGATGGCGCCCAGGGACATGAGGTTGCCCGAGAGACCGAGCTGACGCATGGCGGTGAAGGCCACGAGCATCGACAGGGGAATGGCGGAGGCGACGACCAGTCCGGCCCGCAGGCTGCCCAGGAGCAACAGCAGGACCAGGATCACCAGCCCCCCCCCCTCGGCCAGGTTCCTGGCCACCGTGCGGATGGTCCGCTCCACCAGCTCCATGCGGTTGTAATAGGTGTCGATGACGACACCGTCGGGCAGGGTCCGCTGCATCTCCTGGACCCGCCGGTGCACCTCCTCGGCCACCGTCCGGGAGTTCGCGCCCATCAGCATCATCACGATGCCGACCACCGCCTCGCCCCGGCCATCCCGGGTCACCGCCCCCTGGCGCAGCATCGGCGCGAACTCCACCTGGCCGAGGTTGCGGATGTAGACCGGCGTCCCGTCCCGGTCGTAGCCGACCACGATGTCGGCGATGTCCTGGAGGCTCTGGACCAGCCCTTCCCCGCGGACCAGGTACTGCTCCTCGGCGTGCACCAGGTAGCCGCCACCGGTGTTGCGGTTGTTGCCCTCGAGGGCGGTGAAGACGTCCCCCAGGGACAAACTGTGGGCGACCAGCTTCTCCGGATCGATGGTGACCTGGTAGGTCTTGAGCTCCCCGCCCATGGCGTTCACCTCGACGACGCCGGGCACCGAGCGGAGCTGGTAGTTGACCGTCCAGTCGAGGAGGCTGCGCAGCTCCATCGGCGACCAGCCCTGGCCACGCAGCTCGAACTGGTAGATCTCGCCGAGGCCCGTGGAGATCGGCCCCATCTCCGGCAAGCCGAAGCTGGCCGGGATCTCCTCCCGGGCGACACTCAGTCGTTCGGCCACGAGCTGCCGGGCCCAGTAGATGTCGGTTCCCTCCTCGAAGACCACGGTCACGTTGGAGAGCCCGAAGCGCGAGATGGAGCGGATCTCGTCCACCGCCGGCAGCCCGCTCATGGCCGCCTCCACCGGGAAGGTGATGAACTTCTCCACCTCCTCGGGAGCCAGGCCTGGCGCATTGGTGAGCACCTGCACCTGGACGTTGGTGACGTCGGGAACCGCGTCGATGGGCAGGTCCCGCAAGGCCGAGGCGCCGACGGCGACGACCAGCCCCCAGAGCACCAGCACCAGGAAACGGTTGTTCAGCGAGACATCGATGATCCAGGAGATCATGGCAGTCGCTACTCCTCTTCCCCGATCTCGTGCTTGCGGCTCATGGACTTCAGGACGAAGGTCCCATCGACCACGACCTCCTCGCCCCCGGCTACTCCCGCCAGCACCTGGACCTTGCCGGCACCGGCAACGCCGATGTCGACCCCACGCTTCACGAAGCGGCCCGGGCTCTCGGCCACGAAGACGTAGCTCTGGCGGCCCTCGTGGACGACGGCCGCCTCGGGAACGACCACCTCGTGCTCCTGGTCCTCGAGAACCAGGAGGACCTCACCGAACATCCCCGGGCGTAGCGGGAAGCGCTCCGCCCAGGACTCGATGCCGTGGTTGGGCACGACGATGCGCACGGCCGCAGAACGCGTGTCCTGATCCACCCGGTAGTCGATGTAGTCCACGGTGCCCTGGAAGGGCTCCCCGGGGAAGGCGTCCATGCGGATGGTCGCCTCGGCCCCCTTGTGAATGCCGGCCAGGTCCTGCTCGTAGGCGGCGGCCAGCACCCAGGCCGTGGACAGGTCCTGGATCTCGAAGAGCGTGTCCTCGCTGTCCACGTACTCGCCTTCCGTCACCTCCCGCGTGACCACGACACCGGGCCGCGGGGCACGCATGAGGTAGTGGCCGGCGTGCTCCTCCGGAAAGGCCTCCTCCAGGCGGCGCAGGTCCTCCTCGTGCAGGCCGAGGATGAGCAGCCGGGCCCGGGCTGCCTCGACGGCGACCTGGTCCTCCCGGACCTGTCGGTCCAGGGCGAGGAGGCGGCTGTCCCGGCGCAGCTCCGCCTCCCGGAGCGCCTGCTCGGCGTCGTAGAGGAAGCGCTTGTTGGTGATCTCCCGGGCGACCAGGTCCTGTTCCCGCTCGTAGATGGTCCTGGCCACCCCGACCGAGCGCTCCAGGAGTTCGCGCTCACGCGCCAGGCTCTCCCGGGAGTTCTGCAGGGTCTGCCAGGCGCGGCGGTAGGCGCTCATCGCCTCGCCAAGGCTGACGCTGTCGATCTCGCAGAGCGGGTCCCCCGTCTCCACCACCTGGCCGAGGCGAGCATGGACCCTGTGCACGAGTCCCGGGGAGCGCGGGTTGACGTTGGCCTGGGCGTCGACGTTCGCCGCCACCCGGGCAGCCAGGCGCAGGGTCCGGCGGATCCTCCCGGGTCCGGCGGTGGCGGTATGGATGCCCGCCGCCGCCACCTGGGCGGCCGTCAGCGTCAGCTCCTCCCTCCCCTCCTCGGGGATGGACGCCTCCGTCCCGGCCGGCGCGCTCTCGCCCGGACTGCAGGCCAGGAGCGTGGCCATGGCCAGGGAGAGGATCGGGGCCAGGAAGACCGTCGTCCGGCGAAACGCACTCATTCCTCTTCCTCCGTGGCAGTCTTCTCCTCCAGGGGGGGGCCGATGGCCCATTCCAGATCGATGGCCGCCCGGGCCAGTTGCACCCGGGCATCCAGGTACTCCCGCCGCGTGTCGAGAACCTGGCGCTGGGCCACGAGGATCTCGGCCAGGGTCGCCTCGCCGAGGCGCAAGGCCTCCTCGGTCAGCCTGACGTTGCGCTCGATCCGTGGCTCCAGGCTGTCGCGGAAGATGTGCACCTGGTCAGCAGCCAGGCGCAAGGCCTGCCAGGCAGCGTGGACCTCGCTGCGCAGGCGGTGCACGGTGGCGCGCAGCTCCCGAGCCGTCCGCTCGCGGACCTCCTCCGCCGTGCGGATGGCCGGACGGTTCCAGCGTGTGAAGACGGGCAGGACCAGGGACAGCCCCGTGCCCACGGCCAGGGTCGGCCACTGCCGGGCCACCTCCAGGCGCAGAGCCTGCTCCGCCAGCCGGTACCACGCCAGGGCATCGTGGACCTCCGGACGTCGCTCCAGGGCGACCTCGGCCAGGCCGGCGGCTTTGGGAAGGGGCTCCGGAGCGGAAAAGGCCGCCAGCTCCGCCTGGAGCTCGAAACGGCTGCCGGGCGGCAGCCCGAGGAGAGCGTTGAGGCGCTCCCATGCCTGGTCCAGGGCCACTCCCAGACGCGCCTGCTCCCGCTCGATCGAGGCCAGCTCGAGCTGGGCCAGGTTCTCCTGGAGGGCCGTGGCGGCGCCGACCTCGAGCCCCCTGGCGAAGAAGTCGTGGGTGCTGGTGGCCACAGCGGCGAGACGCTGGTTCAGGGCCCGTCGCTCCCGGGCCGCCACCACGTCCAGGATGGCCCGGTCCACATCCCGGCGCAGGGCCCACTCGCCGGCCAGGATCTCCCAGCGGACCTCCTCGAGACGCGCCCGGGCGACGCCCTGGCGGGCGGACAGCTCCCCCGGCCTCGGCAGGGGTTGCATGAGCCCAAGGCCGGTCAGGAAGTCATCCCTCGTGCCGCCCACAAGCCAGTCCACGGCATCCCAGCCCACCTCGGGATTGGGAAGCAGGCCGGCCTCGACCAGCCGGGCGGAGGCCACGCCAACTTCGGCGCGAAGAGCCTGGAGGCGGGGGTTCAGGGTGACCGCCAGGGCGGCGGCCTCCCGGCGGTCCAGGCCGTCCCGGGGGTCGAAGACCTCTCCGGAAAGACGGTCCGCAGCACTCTCCGGGGTGACGACCGCCAGCTCCTGGAGGATGTCCGGCGGATCGAGGGGAGCGGGCTCCCAGGTGGCACAGGCGCTGGCAGCGAGAACGAGGAAGTGGAGGATCCGGGCGGTCGGGGCCCGGGATGGACGGCTCGGTTGCGGCATGCGAGGACACGGGAACGGACTCTCGAGAAGGCACACCGCCGGCTGGCGACGTGCGAACGGCGAGGGGAGGACCGTTCCCGACTCAGCAGCGCAGCACGACGCAGTCCACCAGGGCCGGCAGGGACGCCGAGCTCCGGCTGGCGACAGTGGACCGGTACGCCGAGTCCCGGGGCGCAAGACCAGGAATCGCCGCCAGGGCAACCGCCGCAGTGACCGGGCCCAGGGCCCAGAGCAGCTCCGAGGAAAGCCCGGCCCGGGGGCGGAGCTGGACGATGCCCTCGCCGGCCCGAGCGTCCAGGCAGAAGCCACAGTCGCCGGCCGCAGCGAGGAACGCCGGCGCCTCCGGGCCTTGGAGGCCCTGGAGCCAGGTGCCCGAGCCGCTGCCCGGGAGCCGGCAGCAGGCGTCCATGGCGGATTCCACCCGCAGCTCCCCGGAGGCCTCCTGGCAGAGCAGGAGGGCCCCAGCGGCAACCTGGGCCTGCAGGAGGCTGGCAGCCAGGAGAAGGTGGAGGAGGAGGCGCATTCCTCGGGGACAAGGTAGTCCACGGAGGCCCCCTGTCAAGGCGCACACACGGGCGACGGGGCCGGCTTCCGTGGAACATGTGCTAGCATCGGACAGTCGTTTCTTCCACCTACTGCCCATCCCGGAGCCAGCTCCATGTTTCTCCTGCCGATCCTTCTGCTACTCCAGACGCCCTCCCCAGGCACGCCGGTCCGCCCCATCAGCCACGGTCCCGTGCTCGGTGGCGCCAGCAGCACCTCCATGGTGATCTGGGCGCGCTTCCATGCGACCCTCCCGGCCCGGGTCACCTGGTCCACCCAGCCGGACCTCTCCCAGGCGAGTCACACCACCTGGCAAGTGCCAGGCGAACCCCAGGACTACACCCTGCGCTTCCGGCTCTCCGGTCTGCAGCCGGAGACCACCTACTTCTATGCCATCGAGACTGGCGCACCCTTCCCGTGGCGCTCCGAGACCTGGAGCTTCCGCACTCCTCCCGCCCCCGACCAGCGGCGGACCTTCCGGGTGGCGGTCTTCACCGACGCCAGCTCGGTGGACCTTCCTGCCCGGGCCTACCGGAGCGCTGCCGCCGACGAGCCGGACCTGGTCCTCCAGATCGGGGATCTCGACCATCGCAATCCCGCCGAGCTGCGGGCCTCGCCCTCCATCGACTCCTGGCGACGCATGCACCGCCAGCACCTGGGCGACTGGCAGGGCGGCCGCGCCCTCACCACGTGGCTGACCCCTTTCGTGCCCTTCTACCACATCTGGGACGACCACGACTACGGGGCCAACAACAGCGATCGGACCGCGCCCTGGAAGGGGCTGGCGCTGCAGGCCTTCCGGGAGTACTTCCCCCTCCCTCCTACCCTTCCGGATCCGGACCACGGGCTCTGGTACTCCTTCCGCTATGCCCAGGCCGAGTTCTTCGTGCTGGATCTCCGTTCCCAGCGCGATCCGAACAACGATCCGGACGGGCCCGGGAAGTCCATGCTGAACGGTGAGGAACTCCCGAACGGCCAGAATGTCTGGTTGAAGCAGTCCCTCCTCGCCTCCACCGCTCGCTGGAAGTTCCTGATCTCCTCCTCCTGCTGGAATCCCCGGGGCAAACAGGTGGATTCCTGGGCCCTGTTCCAGCACGAGCAGCAGGCCCTCCTGGCCTTCCTCCGGCGCAACCGCATCCAGGGCGTGATCGTCATCTCCGGCGACATCCACAGCGGCGGTGCCATCGACGATGGCACCAACTCCGGGGTGCCGGAGATCAGCGTGCCCGCGACCAACGTTCCACGCTCCCCCCAAGGCTGTACCGGTGGCCCCTGCGGCACCTGGAGCGTGGGGGTGAGCACCACGGGCGATCCGGCTGGCTACGCCCTGATCACCGTCGAGTTCGACCCCGTCACCCTGACGGACGGCGTCATCCTGGAAGCCCGGGCGGCCAACGGCACCACCCGCCTCTCCTGGCGAGTCCGGTAGCGCCGCCCCGGGGCCCGCTCCTCTCGACCTACCGGCCGAGAGCCCGGGCGGCGTCCCGGTCCAGGACGAACTCGGCCGCGGCGTGCTCCTGGAGGAAGCTGGCCGGCACCTTCGGGCCCACCGGCCCCTCCAGGGCCCGGGCGACGATGGCGGCCTTGCGGCTCCCGAAGGCGGCCAGCACGATCCGCCGGGCCTCGAGGATGGTCCCGATCCCCATGGTGATGCCATGGCGGGGCACGGCCTCCAGGCTGCCGAAGTCGGCCACCGCGTCCTCCCGGGTGGCGGCGGCGATCTCCACCAGGCGCGTCCGGGAGTCCCGGGGCGAGCCCGGCTCGTTGAAGCCGATGTGCCCGTTGCGGCCGATGCCAAGGAGCACCAGGTCCAGGCCCCCCGCCGCCCGGATGCGCTCCTCGTAGGCCGCGCAGAAGGCCGGGATCTCGTCGCGCCGCAGGAGACCGTCCGGGATGTGGACGCGCCCGGGTTCGGCATCCACGTGGCGGAAGAAGTACTCCCGGGTGAAGGCCCGGAAGGACTGGGGCGCCTCCGGGTCCATCGGCCAGTACTCGTCCAGGTGGAAGAAGACCACGTCCCGAAAGGACAGGCCATCCTCCCGGTGCAGGCGCACCAGCTCCCGGTACACGGGCAGGGACGTGCGCCCCGTTGGCAGACCGAGGACCAGGTGCCGCCCCCCCTCCGCCGCCTTCCGGATGGCCTCGGCGAGGCGCCGGGCCAGGGCCGCGCCGGCGCGATCGGCGTCGGGAAACACCCAGCGTGCAGGAGGCGCGGCAGTCACGGGGCGGGCAGTCTAGCCGCTACCCTGCGCGCTCGGTCGCGCCAGAGATGCCCCACCTCCATGCCCGCGTCCCCGGAACCCGGGGCGGCCTCTACGTCCTGGTGCTGTACCTGCCCCGTCCCCGGCGCCTCCGGGTGGGCGCCCTGGGGCTGGTCACCCTGCCCGCCGGCACGATCCTCTACGTGGGCTCGGCCCGGCGCGGTCTGGAGGCGCGCATCGCCCGCCACCTCCGCCGGCGCAAGCCCCGCCGCTGGCACGTGGACTGGCTGACCACCGCCCGGGGCATCCGCCCTGCCGGCGCCCTGCCCCTGCCCGGCACGCCCTGGAGCGAGTGCGGCCTCAACCGCCGGGTGGGCCGGCTGCCGGGGGCCTCGGTCCCCGTGCCGGGTCTCGGCGCCAGCGACTGCCGGGCCCGCTGCCCGGCCCACCTCTGGCACCTGCCGGGAAGCTGGACCCCCGGAATGCTGGCCCGGGCCCTTGGCCTCGGGGCACCGGGCTCCGGGCCGCGGCCGGGACGGGCATGGGGGCGCCGAGGGCGGCGCGCCAGCGCTCCAGGGCGTCGTGCAGCTCCCGGGCCAGGGCCTCCCGCCGCGGCGCCAGGTCCACCTCCTCACCTGGATCCGCCTTCAGGTCGTGCAGCTCCAGCCGTCCGTCCTCGAACCACTCGAGGAGCTTCCAGCGGCCTCGGCGGATGACTCCCACCGGCGTCGTCCGCCACGGTCCCTCCATACCCCGCCAGGCCTCGAGATAGGCGGGAAAGTGCCAGTAGAGATCCCGGGCCGGCAGGCTGCCGGTGCGCCGGAGCAGGGGCAGGAGGTTCACGCCGTCCACCGGGTGGCCAGCGGGCGGCTCCAGGCCGGCCGCCGCCAGCAAGGTCGGGTAGAGATCGGCCCCCATGACCGGCGTCTCCTCCACCAGGCCCGCCGCCACCTGGCCTGGCCAGCGCACCAGGAGCGGCACCCGGATGCCGCCCTCGTAGAGCATGCCCTTGCTGCCCCGGAGCGGCGCCATCGAGGTGTGCAGGCCGTGGCCGCCGTTGTCGGAGAAGACGACCACCAGGGTTCGCTCGGCCAGTCCCAGGGCATCGATGGCGTCCAGCAGGCGGCCGATGTTCTCGTCCAGGGCCGCCACCATGGCCGCGTAGGCCGGGTCGAGGTCCAGCCCGCTCCGAGCCAGCTTCTCCCGGGAGCGCGCCACCAGGTCGGGCCGGGGCTGGATGGGCGTGTGCACGCTGTGGTAGGCCAGGTGCAGGAAGAAGGGACGCTCCCGATTGGCCGTCACGAAGCGGATGGCCTCGTCCGTGAGGCGGTCGGTGAGGTACTCCCCCTCGGGACCGTCGGCGAGCTGCGGGTTGCGGTACGGGCTGAAGTAGCCCCCCCGGGGCGACCCGCTCCGGTTGCCCGCCACGTTCACCGCGTAGCCGTGGGCGGTGGGGTCGGGCCCCAGGTGCCACTTGCCCACGTGGCCGCAGGCATAGCCGCCCGCCGCCAGGGCCTCCGCCAGGGTCACGGCCTCTGCCGCCAGCTCCGTCCGGTTGGGCACCGGCTCCAGGCGCCGGTCCTCGGCCCGGCCCCGGTCGCTGCGCCCCACGGTGTAGATGCCGTGGCGTGGCGGATACTGCCCGGTCTGCAGGCTGGCCCGGCTCGGGGCGCAGTTCGGACCGTTGCTGTAGGCCTGGGTGAAGCGCACCCCCTCGGCCGCCAACCGATCCAGGCGCGGCGTCTCGTGGCCGGGATGCCCGTAGCAGCCCAGGTCCCGCCAGCCGACGTCGTCCAGGACAACCAGGACCAGGTTCGGTCTCGGAGGGGGGGGCGGGGAGAGGCGCAGCCGGCCGGCCACCAGGTCCAGGGTCAGGACCAGGTCCCGCAGGTGGCGCAGCCCGAGGACCGGCCGGGTCACGCCTTGCCCCCACGCCACCCGGGGCCGGCGCCAGACCCGGGCACCGAGATGCAGATCGCCCGCCACCGTCGCGGCCCGGAGCGGGTGCAGCGTGCCCCGCACCCGGACCTCGCCGGCCGCCGAGACGGCACTGGCCCGGGGCAGGGACGCGGCCAGCTCCGGGGGCAGGAGAAGGCCGCCCGGGTAGCCCGTGTCCAGGACCACCGTCAGGGGCAGCCCGGCCAGCTCCACCGCCACCTCCGGGAGCTCACCACCTCCCAGCAGCGGCAGGACCAGGTGCCCGTCGGGGGGGGGCAGGCTCCCACGATCCAGGCGCAGGCGCTGGCCCGGGAGGTCCAGGACCAACCGCAGGCCGGAGAAGGCGCGCATGCCGAGGATGCCGTCCACGGCAGCGCCGGACTCCGGGCCGGACACCCGGGCGAGGAGATCCGGGAGCCGGAAGCCGGCGAGCTCCGGGCGGGCCAGCCGCACCACGTCCGGTGTGGGACCGGTCAGCCCCAGACGAGCGACGAGGGCCGGGCTCACCCGGCAGTCTCCGGCCCCCGTGTCCACGGCGAAGCGCAAGGGACCCTGGCCGGCGAGGCGCAGCTCCACCACCGGGAAGGGACCGGCGCGCCCCAGGGGCACCTCCACCGCCGCTGGAGCGAGCCTGCCCGCGGCTGCCGGGGCGAGGGTCTCCCGGACGCAGGCCGCCAGGAGCAGCAACGGGACCACCGGCAGGAGGGCCCGGCCGGATGTCATGCCCCAAGCCTAGCCCGCGGTCCCGCCCCGCTCCCCGAGGGCCCGGCGCAGGCGGGCCTCGAGGATGCCAGCGGCCTCATCGAAGATGGGCGCCCCGTAGACGGGATCGTCGTGATCCAGGAGGAAGGTCTGCCGGTAGGGCCGGCCGGCCAGGGCCCGGGCCCGGGCCAGGATCTCCGGCCCCTCGGCCAGGCGCTGCGGGTGCTCCTCCACGGCCACCTGGAAGAAGTGGTGGTAGTGGCGACCCTCGTCCGCGATCACCGCCCGGAGGAAGCGCCGCACCGCCGGGCCGAGGAGGTCGTAGCGGTGCAGGTTGCCCTTGTAGCCCCGGATCGTGACCAGCTCGTCGAAGGCCCCGAGGATGCAGGTGGCGAACTCGTCGTCCAGGAACTCCTCCAGGTGGCGGAAGTCGCCACGGCGGTCCTCCAGGCAGGAGGCATCGAAGCCGAAGAGCTCCTGCTGGAGGAGCAGGAAGCCCCGGTAGTGGTCCTCCTCGTCCCGGAGCCAGGCCTCCTCCACCGCCTGGAAGCGCCGGCTCCAGGGCACCGCTCCGGCCCGGAGGCGGACATCGAGGTGCCGGGCGTCGTACTCCGTCACCAGGTCGTCCAGGAGGGTCTCCCGGAGGCGCTCCCGCTCGCCGGCATCGAGGCGGGCCAGGGCCGGGACGGCCTCGGTGGCCAGGATCTCCGGGGCGAGGCCCTCCCGGGCCGGGGCGGCATGGCTGCGATCCATGGGCAGCAGGGCGGCGGCTATCGGCTCGGCGACGGCCAGCCCTTCAGCCGGCGTCCCGGGCCCGGGCATCCGCGCCGGCCTCGCCGGACCCGGCCGCGGTGCCCTCCTTGTGCTCTCGCTGCCGGGCCTCCAGGGCCAGCTTCTCCCGGAGCGAGGTGGGCTTGTGGCCACCGTGGGCCCGGGCGCTGGAAGGATGCTGGCGGCCCCGGCGTACGGCGATCCAGACACCGTTCACCAGGCGCAGCTCCGGTTCGGGATCCACCCAGGTTGCGGAGAGGATCTCCCCGGTCGGCGATTCTCGGCTCTCTTCCATGACGGCGTGGGGCGGGGCGGGGCAGCGGGCCGCCCAGGATAACGGTCATCGGCAGGGGGGGGCGGGTCAGCCGGCGGGGCCGTCCCCGGCCTCCAGGGTGGCCAGGGCCGCCTCCACCCAGGCGGCATCCGCCGGAGCCAGGGGCTGGCGCCGGAGCTCCCGGAGCACGGCCGCCGCGGCCTCGGGGCGACCACCGCGGCGCAGGGCGCGCACCAGGTTGCGGGCGGCGGCGACGTGGTCGGGGCGGATCTCCAGAGCCCGTTCGTAGGCCGCGATCGCCTCCTCCGTAGCGCCGGACCAGTCCAGGGTGCAGCCCAGGTTGAACTGGGCCCGGGCGTTCTGGGGATCCCGCTCGAGAACGGTCCGAAAGCTCCGCACCGCCCGGGCCCACGCCTCCTGGCTGCCCGTGGCCTCTCCTTCCGCAAAGGCCGCGAGGCCCGCCTCCTCCCAGAGACGCAGCTCCACGTCGGGGCGGGCCAGGACGACGTCCCAGGCGGCCCGGGCCTCGGCGAAGCGCCGGGCGGCGGTCAGGGCCCGGGCCAGGAGGAGCTCCTCGGCGGCGTCGAGGGCCGTGGCGCCCCGGAGGGCCAGGAGACAGTCGGCGCT
>CAYMFV010000007.1:0-23622 GCA_964389745.1 uncultured Planctomycetales bacterium
TTTTTTTTTTTTCAAGCAGAAGACGGCATACGAGATTTCTGCCTGTCTCGGGGGCGCGGGGATGTTTATAAGAGACAGGGCCGAGGCCGAGGCGGCGGCCGAGGCCCTGGGCGAAGGGTTCGAAGAGCCGGGGGACCAGCTCCGGCGGCAGGCCCCGGCCCGTGTCCCGGACCCGGGTGAGGACGTGGCCGGCGCCGGGCAGGGCCGCGAGCTCCACGGTCACCCCCCCCGGCCGGTGTGCTCCAGGGCGTTCTGGAGGAGGTTCGAAAGGACCTGGGCGTGCCGTTCCGGGTCGGCGTGGACGCTCGGCCCGCCCCCTTCCGCCCCCCCCCGGACGACGAGCTCCAGGCGCAGGCCGGCCTCGGCGTAACGGGGCGCGAAGCGCCGGACCACTGCCCGGGTGGCCGCCAGGGCGTCGAAGTCCCGGGGCTCCAGCCGTGCCTTGCCCACATCGATCCGGGCCAGGGCCAGGAGGTCGTCGACCAGGGCCAGGAGGTGCCGGGCGGCGCCGTGGATGTCCTCCTCCACCCGGGCTCGTTCCTCCGGGTCCCCGTAGGCGCCCCGGCGGAGGAGGTTGAGGAGTCCGAGGAGGCCGGTCAGGGGGGTGCGCAGCTCGTGGCTGGTGGTGCGCAGCAGGAGGTCCTGGGCCCGGACCGCCTCCTGGAGGCGCTCGTTCACCTGTCCCAGGCGCTCGGTGGCGGCCCGCTCCCGGTCCAGGGCCACCTGGTGGTAGGAGGAGACCAGGAGCACGGCGTCGAAGTCCAGGGCTCGGGAGAGGCGGTCGTGGGCCTCGGCCAGCCCCTCCCGGTCCCCGGGCCAGACGGCCAGGAGCTCGCCCAGGAGCAGGCGCCGGAGCCGGGCGTGCCCCAAGAGGGTGAGGTCCAGGGGCATGCCGATGCGGGCGTGGGCGTCGGCCATGCGCAGGGCCATCTCCGCCCGCAGCCCGGTCCGGGGCCCGGCGGCCAGGAAGGCGCCCAGCCACGCCACCAGGGAGGCGTGCAGCTTGCGGAACTCCGCCTCGCTGCCGACGAAGCGCCGGGCCGGAGGGCTGGCCCGGATGGTGTCGTAGAAGGCCGCCGCCACCGCGTCGAGGCGGGGCGCCAGGAGGGGCGCCAGGTCGGACAGGTCCGGGACCTCCCCCAGGAAGGGCACCGCGTCCTGGAGGAGGCGGCGGAGGGTAGTCCGGGGCTCCCGGGGCATGGCGGCCATGCTAGCCGCCGCCGGGCCCACTTGAGACACGGTCTCGCTTCGTGGCGCCGCCCCGACGGCGCCGGCGAACGCCTGCGCCCTTCAGGCCAGCCCCTGCTCCTCGAGCCAGCGCTGGGCGTCCAGGGCGGCGGCGCAGCCGGTCCCGGCAGCGGTGACCGCCTGCCGGTAGGTGGGATCGCTCACGTCCCCGGCGGCGAAGACGCCCTCGACGCTGGTCCGCGTCCCTGGCCCGACCCGCAAGTAGCCGACCGCGTCCTTCTGGAACTCCTCGCCCAGGAAGTCGGTGTTCGGCTGGTGGCCGATGGCGATGAACAGGCCCTCGGTCGGGAACTCCTCGGTGCTGCCGTCCCGGGGATCCTCCAGGAGCAGGCCGGTGACCTTCTTCTGCTCGTCGTGGAAGATGTCCTTCACCACCCGCCACAGCTTCCACTCGATCTTCGGGTTCTTCCGGGCCCGCTCGGCCATGATGGGGCTGGACCGGAGGCCCTCCCGGCGGTGGATGATGGTCACCTTGGTGGCGAAGCGGGTCAGGAAGATCGCCTCCTCCATCGCGGTGTCCCCCCCCCCAACGACGACCACCTCCCGGTCCTTGAAGAAGGCCCCGTCGCAGGTGGCGCAGGCCGAGACGCCGTAGCCCATGAGTTCCTTCTCCTTGGGCAGCCCCAGGAGACGGGCCCGAGCCCCGGTGGCGACGATGACGGCGTGGGCTTGGTACTCCTCGCCGTGGTCGTCGGTGAGCCGGAAGGGCCGGGCGCCCGTGTCCAGCTTCTGGACGGTCCGGAACTCCTGGAACTCGGTGCCGAAGCGGGCGCACTGCTTCTTGAACCGCTCCATGAGCTCGGGCCCCTCGATGCCCCCGGGGAAGCCCGGGTAGTTCTCGACCTCGTGGGTGATGGTGAGCTGGCCGCCGGGCTGCATGCCCTCGAAGAGGAGGGGACGAAGGCCCGCCCGGGCCGCGTAGAGGGCGGCGGTGTAGCCGGCCGGGCCGGCGCCGATGATGATGAGGTTGTGAACCATGGTGCTTGCCCCCCGGCACCAGCCGGCCCCGGGGGCGGCGTATCCTAGGCTCGCCGGAAGCCCCCTTCCAGGAGCCCCTGCCAGCCCCGCCGCCCATGCCCGGCCCGCCCTTCCCCACCGACCGGGAGACCCTGGAACGGGAGGTGCTCGTCACCTTCTTCGTGGCCGGCGGCCCCGGCGGCCAGCACCGCAACCGCAGGCACACCGGCGTCCGCCTCTTCCACCCCCCGAGCGGCATCACCGTCACCGCCACCGAGCGGCGCAGCCGCCTGCAGAACCTGGAGACGGCCTGGGAGCGGCTGATCGCCCAGATCGAGCGGCGCAACCACCGGCCCCGCCCCCGGCGCCCGACCCGCCCGGGCCGGGCCGCGGTGGAGCGGCGCCTCCAGGAGAAGCGCCGCCAGCAGGAACGAAAACGGGAACGGCGGCCGCCCGAGGCAGAGTGAGCGGCCGCCGGCGGGCGCGCTGCCTCCAGGTCCCGAAGCCGAGATCGTCTACACAACCGGGGGACACGCCGCCGTTGCCGGCGGGTGATCTTCCCTCCCACCACGCAAGCCACGCCCGGGGCCTCGATGATCTCCGCCGGGGCCCAGCTCCCTTCGGGGCCCCGCGACCGGACAGCCACTCCTTGCCTTGGGATGACCTTCTTCCTGCTCACCAGCCACACGCATCCTGCGGGAAGACCGTCCCCAGCGGCCTGTCCCACGCAACTGGGGGGCGCACCAGATACAAACAGCACCAACGCTCCCCGTCGCTGTACGTTCCGAAGCCTGGAATCCATACTTTGAAGCCGTCTTTCTCTCTCCACTCTGCGACCACTCTCCACTTGGTCACGCTGATTCTCTTTCTGCTAGGAGAATGCTGGCACACGAACTCGAAGGCAGGCTGGCATCCAGTGAAACAGACGAATCCAACCTCACCCGTGGACGAGCCGAGGTCACAGTCCGAAGGGTTGGCACCGGCCCGTACGCAGGGCCCGCAGTAGACCTCCCTCTGGTGTGGGCTGCTCGGACCACCTCCGGCCGGCGTGCTCTCGCCGCCCTCCACGCACCGGGCGAAGGGGGTACTTCCCGGGCTGGGCTGCCACCCACCATCTCCCACGGGCCCACACCAACGCCAGTCGAAGATGCCAAGGCCGCTCTGGAACGAGTCTCCCGGGTACGCATCGCTCGTTGCGAGGATCCGGACCGTCCCAGACCCCACGATCGGCGCGTCGCAGGACGCGAAACGTGTACCGGCCGGCAGCACGAGTGTCGGTGGAAGCTGCACCACGCCACCCGGCTCCGCGCTCAATTGGAACACCCTGTCCTGATCTGCAGCCTCCTTGGCGAACACGTAGACGATCGCAGTGGCGCCTGTCGCAAGGTCCCGGTTCTGTACGAAGCCAAGCTCGATTTCTGGCTGGACGGCTGCGAAGCTGATCGTTCGGCTTCCCGCGGGCATCGCTGGCGGATCGATACCATCGTGGTCCACTTGTGCCGGCGTGCCCCAGTAGAGGGTCAGGACGTTCGTACCATCCTGAAGGTGCGGCCAGATGGCAGAACGATTCACCTGGTGGACAGGCATGACCGCCAGGGCCGTACCGGCCCCAGTGTCCTCGTCGAACTCGACGATGGATGCCCGTGGACCGCGGAACGGTCCGCCGTAGATCCACCGCTCTTCTCGTGCCTGAGGGTCGTCCTCCGCATTGTGGAGAGACCAGGCAAGGTGGTAGACCGGTTCCACATACTTGCCTGTCTGTGGATCCACCAGCAAGGACTGGAACACGAAGGCCAGGACGATCTTCCCGGTTGCCGAGGCGTCGAGCTCGAGGCCCGGATCGTCGAGGTCGAAGATCGTCCCATCCTCGTGGATGAAGCGGTCCTGGGGCTGCTGGATACCGGGCGGCAGGAGAGCGAGGACACCGGGCAGCGCTGCCAGTAGAGTGGTGATGACGCTGGAACACATGACTGGAATGAATGGGTCAGGGAAAGGTGAAGGCCACTTCCCCGCGGAAGGGTATAGTGGCAGAGAGAGAGAGCAAGACCTTTCACCGTGGGGCAGGTTCACCTTCTCTTCGGGCAGCCCCAGATACAAGGCCAGAGCCTTGAGGTTGCGCTCGGAAGCCCCGGGCCAGCACGTGCCGGACAGGTGGGTCCAGGCGTCGCACCTGTCCCGCGCCGAGGTCTCCCCGCTTCGTCCTTCCACTGCCAGGCGCTCCTCCCGGCTCAGGCTCACGCCGCGAAGCGAGCCTACCGGATCACCGGCCCCGGGCCCTTGCGGGCTCCCTCGGGCCGCCCGGGGTCGGGGCTGACCAGGGCGTAGACCGGGTAGTGGTCCGAGGGGTGGTGGCCCTGCCAGGTGCCCCGGAGGATGCGGGCCTCGTGGACGGCCCAGCGCCCGTCCACCAGGACGTGGTCGATGCGCGGGCCATCGCGGCCCCCCTCGAAGCCGTGGAAGGTGCCCCCGGGCTCCGCCTCCGGGTCCAGGACCCGGAAGACGTCCCGGAAGCCGGCCGCGAACAGGGCCTGGAGGGGGGGGCTGTCCGGGGTCGCGTTCAGGTCGCCGAGGACGACCACCGGCAGGGGCTGCAGGGCCCGGGCCCGGGCCACCAGGAGGCGGGCGCCCTCCAGCCGGGCCCGGGCACCCCGGTGGTCCATGTGGGTGCCCAGGACGGCGAAACGCACCCCGGTGCGCCGCTCCCGGAGCACCGCCCAGACCGCCACCCGGGGCAGGGCCGCGTCCCAACCCCGACTCCCCGGCCGGGACGGTTCCTCGGACAGCCAGAAGCGCCCCTCCTCCTCCACCGCCATGTGGTGCCGGTCCACCAGGAGGCCGGTCCACTCGCCCTGGCGCCGGCCGTCGGCGCCGACCTCCCGGTAGGCCCCGACGGCCCGGTAGCGGGGCAGGCGTTCCAGGAGGAAGTCGAGCTGGAAGGAGAGGGCCTCCTGGAGAGCCACCACGTCGGCGTCGGCGTGCTCCAGGACCCGCAGCACCAGCTCCCGGCGGTGCTCCCAGGAGTTCTCGCCGTCCGGCGCGGTGCCATAGCGGATGTTGAAGGTCAGGAGCCGGACCGGCGGCAGGGGCGGCGCGGCGGCGGGCTCCTGGGCGAGAGCCGGGAGGGCGACGCCGAGGCCGGCCAGGAGGACGCGGAGCAGGCGGCGCATGCCGGCAGTCTACCGCTAGGATTCCCGGGTCATGCTCACGGTGTCCTGCCTTCTCCTCGCTGCCCTCCAGGGTCCCTCCGGCCCGGTCACCCCCTGGCGCCTGGAACGCAGCCCCCACGCCCGGGTGCGGCCGGTGGCGGCCTCGGAGGTGCGCATCCGCGGCGGCTTCTGGCTGCCCCGCCTCCAGGCCAACCGCCGGAGCCTGGCCGCCGGCCACCGGCAACTGACGGAGAACGGCGCCTTCGCCAACTTCCGCAAGGCGGCCGGGGAGCTCCCGGGCCCCCACCGGGTCTACGTCTTCACCGACAGCGACTGCTACAAGTGGCTGGAGGCGGCCTGCCTGGAGATCGGCCTCCGGGGGGGGGACGAGGAGCTGCGCCGGCAGGTGGACGAGTTCACGGCGCTGGTCCTCCGGGCCATGGAGCCCGACGGCTACGTGATGACGAAGTACCAGGTCGAGGGCACCCCCCGCTGGAGCAACCTCGCCCACTGGCACGAGCTCTACTGCCACGGCCACCTGATCCAGGCGGCCATCGCCCACCGCCGGGCCCTCGGCGACAGCGACTTCTTCCGCCGGGTCCGGGACCTGGCCGACCTGATCTGCCGGACCTTCCCCGGGGAGCGGGAGGGCGCCCCGGGCCACCCCGAGATCGAGCTCGCCCTGGTCGAGCTCTACCGGGAGACCGGCGAGACCCGCTACCTGGAGACGGCCCGCTACTTCCTGGACCGGCGCGGTGTGGCCCCCCAGGTGGCCGGGGGCAGCCCCTACATGCAGGACCACCAGCCCTTGCGGGAACAGACCGAGGCCGTGGGCCATGCCGTCCGGGCCATGTACCTCTTCACCGGAGCCGCCGACCTCTGCCTGGAGACCGGCGACCCGAGCCTTCCCCCCCTCCTGCGGGCGGTGTGGGCCGACGTGGGCGGGCGCAAGACCTACGTCACCGGCGGCGTTGGCGCCCGCCACGACGGCGAGGCCCTGGGCGAGGCCTGGGAGCTGCCCAACGCCCGGGCCTACTCCGAGACCTGCGCCGCCATCGGCGCCATGCTCCTGGCCCGGCGCCTGTGGTGGCTGGACGGCGACCTGGCTGCCGTCGACGCCCTGGAGCGGGCCCTCTACAACAACACCCTGGCGGCGGTCTCCCTGGACGGCGAGTCCTTCTTCTACGTCAACCCCCTGGAGACCCCCGGTGGCACCCGCCGCCAGCCCTGGTACGCCTGCGCCTGCTGCCCGCCGAACATCATGCGCACGCTGGCGGCGGTGGGCGGCGACCTCTTCGCCGTGGCCGAGGGCGAACTCCTGCTGCTGCTCCCCGCCGACTGCGAGCTGGACACCCGGCTGCCGGACGGCCGCCGGGCCCGACTCCGGGTGGAGACCGACTATCCCTGGGACGGCCGCCTCCGCATCACGCCCCTGGCCGGCAACCAGGTCCGCCGCCTGCGCCTGCGCATCCCCGCCTCCAGCCCCGGCCTGCGCCTGACCGGTCCCGGCGGTGCCGTCCAGGTCCTGCCGAACCCGGGGCACCGCCAGGAGCGGGGCCAGCTGGTGGCGATCGACCTGGACGCGAGGGATGGCTTCGCTGGCGAGATCCTCCTGCCCGTGGAGGCCCTGGAGGCCCGTCCGGAGGTCCTCGAGGACCGGGGCCGGGTGGTCCTCCGCCGGGGTCCCCTGGTGTACTGCTTCGAGGAGGCCGACAACCCCGGTGCCCCCCCCCTGCAGGCCACGTTGGTCCTGGACCCGGAGGCCCCCGATCTGGGCTGGCGGGTGCTCCACCGCCCGGACCTCCTGGGCGGCGTGGTGGTCCTCCAGGGCCCCGGGACGATGCCGGCGGCGCCTGAGGCGGGGCCCGACGACGCCCCCCTCTACCGGCTCTGGCGGGGCGCCCGGCCGGCCACGCGGGAGGTCCGGTTGACGGCGGTACCCTACTGCACCTGGGCCAACCGGGGCGCCGGCGCCATGCGCATCTGGATGCCGGTCCAGCCGGCCTCCACCCCCTGACGCATCCCCCCCTGCCATGGGCCAGAACCTCGTCGAGAAGATCGTCCAGCGCCACGCCGAGGACCTGCCTCCCGGCCACGTGGTGCGCTCCGGCGACTACGTCACCGTCCGTCCCGCCCACGTCCTGACCCACGACAACACGGCGGCGGTGCTCCTGAAGTTCGCCGCCATCGGCGCCGAGGCGGTGGCCGACCCGGGCCAGCCGGTCTTCGCCCTGGACCACAACGTCCAGGACCGGAGCGAGAAGAACCTGGCCCGCTACCGGTCCATCGAGGACTTCGCCCGGCGCCACGACATCGCCTTCCACCCCGCCGGCCGGGGCATCGGCCACCAGGTCATGATGGAGGAGGGTTTCGTCCGCCCCGGCACCCTGGTGGTCGCCTCGGACTCCCACAGCAACCTCTACGGCGGCCTCGGCGCCCTGGGCACGCCGGTGGTGCGCACCGACGCCGCCGCCCTCTGGGCCACCGGCCGGACCTGGTGGCAGGTGCCTCCCGTCACCCGGGTGGTCCTGGAGGGGGAGCTGCGCCCCCCGGCCACCGGCAAGGACGTGATCCTGGCCCTCTGCGGCCTCTTCCGGGATGACCAGGTCCTGAACCACGCCCTGGAGTTCACCGGCCCCGGGGTCGCCGCCCTGTCCGTGGAGCAGCGCCTGACCATCGCCAACATGACGACCGAGTGGGGCGCCCTGGCCGGGGTCTTCCCCTGCGACGGGCGCACCGTGGCCTGGCTCCGGGAACGACGGGAGGCCCTGCTCCGCCGGGGCGACGCCCGGGCCGCCGCCCGCTTGTCCGAGGAGCTCCTGGAGGAGCTGGCAGCCCGACCGCCCGCTCCGGACCCGGCTGCTCGCTACGCCCGGGAGGTGGTCCTCGATCTCGCCACCGTGACCCCGGTGGTCTGCGGCCCGGACACGGTGAAGGAGGTCCAGCCGGTGGCGAAGCTCGCCCGGGAGCGCATCCCGGTCCACAAGGCCTACCTCCTCTCCTGCGTCAACGGCCGTCTGGAGGATCTGGCGGAGGCCGCCGCGGTGCTCGAGGGCCGCCGGGTGGCCGACGGGGTCGAGCTGTGGCTGGCCGCTGCCTCCCGGGAGGTCGAGGAGGAGGCCCGGAGCCAGGGCGTCTGGCAGGTCCTGCTCGCGGCCGGCGCCCGCCCCCTGCCGCCCGGCTGCGGCCCCTGCATCGGCCTCGGCGAGGGCCTGCTCCAGGACGGGGAGAACGGCATCAGTGCCACCAACCGGAACTTCAAGGGCCGGATGGGCAGCCGGGAGGCCCGGGCCTGGCTGGCCTCGCCGGCCACGGTGGCGGCCAGCGCCGTGGCCGGCCACATCTGCCCCCCCCCTGGAACGCCGGAGACCGCCCCCCCCCTCCGGGGCGAGGTCCGGGACCTGGCCGGGGCGACGCCGGCCGCCGCCCCGGGCGAGGTGGAGCTCCTGCCCGGCTTCCCCGAGGCCCTGGAGGGCGAGCTCCTCTTCTGCGACGCCGACAACCTGAACACCGACGGCATCTACCCGGGGACCTACACCTACCGGGAGGACCTCACGCCGGCGGAGATGGCGGCGGTGGCCATGGAGAACTACGACCCGGCCTTCCAGGAACTGGCCCGGGAGGGGGACCTGCTGGTCGGCGGCTTCAACTTCGGGACGGGCTCCAGCCGGGAGCAGGCGGCCACCGCCCTGCGCCACCGGGGGCTGCCCCTGGTCCTGGCCGGCTCCTTCAGCGCCACCTACAAGCGCAACGCCTTCAACAACGGCTTCCCCCTGGTGGACTGCCCGGAGCTGGTGACCTGGCTGCGGGAGCGCTTCCCCGAGCGGCGCCCCACCCGGCGGACGGGCGTCCGGGCCCGGCTGGACTTCCGCCGGGCCCGGGTGGAGCTCCTGGACGGCGCCGGCGCCGGGCCCTTCCCCTTCCCGCCCCTGGGCCGGGCCGCCCAGGAGCTGGTGGTGGCCGGCGGCCTGGAAGCCCTGGTGCGCCAGCGCCTCGAAGCCCCGGAAGCGACCTCCTAGCCGCTCCGGGCCTCTTCCCGGCCGGCAGGGTGCTCCCGGGCCGGGCGGGCCGTTCAAGGCAGGTGCTGGGGAAGGCCGAAGAAGGGGCCGAGGAGCCCCGCATCCAGTCATGGCCTGCACCCGCATCCTGGTGGTGGACGACGTTCGCCACATCGCTTTCTTCCTCAAGCGCCAGCTCGAGAAGGCCGGCTTCGAGGCCCACACCATGCACACCGGCGACGGGGTCCTCGAGGCCGTTGCCCGCCTGCAGCCGGCGGCCGTTCTCCTGGACGTGGCATTGCCGGGCATGTCCGGCATCGAGATCTGCAGGGCGCTGCGGGCCGACCCGCTCTGGCGGGACCTGCGCATCCTGATCGTCACCGCCCACTCCTTCGACGCCGGAGTGGACGAGATCCAGGAGGCCGGCGCCGACTGGCACTTCACCAAGCCCATCAGTCCGGCCGCCCTCCTGGCCAAGCTCGAGGAACTGGGAGTGCACCCGCAGGCACCCCTGGGCAGCGGCTCGGGCAGTGGGGAATGACCGCCCCGACCACCATCTCCCCCCCCCTGGACGGGCGGCTGGCGGAGCTGCTGGACGGCATGCTCGTGCCCCTGGCCGCCGCGGCCGGGGCCAGCCTGTCCCTGGAGGACGACGGGCGGGCCGGCTGGCTGGTGCAGGCTCCGAGCTGCGGCTGCCATCTTGGATCCCTGGCGCCGGGCCCCTGCCCCGGAGGCAACGGCCGGGAGGTCCAGCTCCTGGACCTGGAGTGCGGGGCGCGCCTGTGGCTGTGCCGGCCGCCGGGTGGCGTCCTGGACCCCGCAGTGGTGGCGTCGGTGGCCAGGACCGCGGCCGCCCTGGTGGCCACCGAGGAGGAGCGGGACGGCCTGTGCGAGGAGCTCGGCCTGTCCTTCGAGAGCCTGGCGTCCATCTACGAGATCGGCGAGGACCGGAGCCTCCTCCTGGACCCCCAGCGGGCCTGCGCCCGGATCCTGGAGCGCATCGCCAGCTACCAGGAGGGCCTGGAGGCAGCCCTGTGGCTCCTGGAGGACGACGAGCTCCGTCCCCTCCAGTGGCGCTGCCGCCGGCAGCCCGATCCTCTGCCCCGGGAGGGGGGGGTAGCGGGCGCCGTCCTGGCCAGAGGGCGGAGCAGCATCCACCACCGGCCGGACGCAGCGGCCCTCGGCCCCGAGCTGGCCCGGGTGGCCAGCGGGGCCGCCACCCTGGCGGTCGTCCCCCTCCTGCACAGTGACGAGCCCGTGGGCCTGGTCGGCGTCTGGAGCCCTCGCCCCGGAGCCTTCGACAGCCGCTTCCTGAACCTGGTGGCGGCCCTTGCCAACCAGGCGACGATGATCGTGGTCGGCGATCGCCTGCGCCGGGAGCTCGTGGCCAGCGAGCGCCTGCAGCAGGAGGTGGAGATCTCGGCGCGCATCCAGCAGAGCCTCCTCCAGGGCAGCGCGCCCAAGGAGATGGCGGGGCTCCAGGTGGGCGTCCTGGCCATCTCCTCCCGGCAGATCGACGGCGACTTCTTCGGCTTCTTCCCCCACTCCACCCACTGCGTGGACCTGCTGATCGGCGATGTGATGGGCAAGGGGGTGCCGGCCGCCCTGGTGGGCGCAGCGGTGAAGTCGGAGTTCAAGCGCTTCTCGAACAGCCTGCACGCCACCGGGGCGCGCCTCGAACCGGCCCCCACCGGGGCGGTGGTCGCCAGCGTGCACCGGGAGGTGACCCGGCAGCTCGTGGACCTCGGCTGCTTCGTAACTGCCGCCTATGCCCGCTTCGACACCGAGCGCGGTCTCCTCGAGTACGTCGACTGCGGCCACACCAACACCCTGCACTACCAGGCGGCCCGCCAGCGGGTCGTGCCCCTGGAGAGCGCGTGGCAGGGCCGGGTGAACCTGCCCCTGGGCATGTCCCAGGACGCCGCCTACGTGCCCCTGGAGGTCCAGTTCGCCCCTGGCGACATCTTCCTCTTCTACTCCGACGGGGTCACCGAGGCCGAGAGCCCGACCGGCGGCATGTTCGGCCAGCAGCGCCTGGCCGCCCTGCTCCAGCGCTGCGTGCACCTGCCGCCCGACGTGGTCGTGGCCCGGGTCCGGGAGGCGATCCGGGACTACTCGGGGCAGTACGGCACCAAGGACGACCTGACCTGCCTGGCGGTGCGCATCACCGACGCGCCGGCGACGGCGCTCGGCATCCTCGAAGTCGGCGGTGCTGCCGGCAACCTTCACCAGGTGCACCGCTTCCTGGACGACCTGGTGGCCGACACCCCGACCCTGGCCGCCGACGAGGAGCTCGCCTACCGGGTGCGCCTGGCGGTGGTCGAGGCCTGCACCAACGTGGTCCGACACGGCTACCAGGGCATCCCCGGCGGCAAGCTGCGCCTCGAGGCCCGGCGCCGGGATGGCGAGCTCTGCCTGAGCATCCGGGACCGGGGCCGGGCCTTCGACCCCCGGCGCGCCGCCGACCCGGACCTCTCCGGCCTCCGGGAATCCGGCTTCGGACTGTTCCTGATCCGCCAGCTCGCCGATCGCCTCGACTACCGGAGCGACCCGGAGGCCGGCAACTCCCTGACCCTCGCCTTCCGCCTGGAGGCACGCCGATGACCCCCCCCCGTCGCCTGGCCCTGCACGTCTTCATCGATGCCTACGGCTGGAAGGTTCTGCGCCGCCACCCGCTCCTCGCCGACGAGCTCCCCCACCGCCAGCCCCTGGGCACCATCTTCGGTTACAGCAGCACCTGCATCCCGACCATCCTGACCGGTGTCCTGCCCCGGGAGCACGGCCACTTCTCCTGCTTCCGCTACGACCCGGAGCACTCGCCCTTCCGGATCTGCCGCTGGCTGGATCTCCTGCCCCGCGGCCTGACCCGGCGGGGCCGGGTGCGCCACCAGATCTCCAGGCTGCTGGCCCGCTGGCACCGCTACGACGGCTACTTCCAGATCTACAACATGCCCTTCCGCTGGCTACGCCTCTTCGACTACGCGGAGAAGCGGGACCTGTACCAGCCGGGTGGCATCCTCGGCGGCCAGCCGACCATCTTCGACCGCTATCGCCGGGAAGGCATTCCCTTCCACCTCTCCGACTGGCGGCGCCCCGAGGCGGAGAACGTCACGGCCCTGCAGCGGGATCTCGAGCGGGGCGAGGTCCGGGTTGCCTACCTGTACACGGCCGGGATGGACGCGGTCCTCCACGAGCACGGTCCGGGCACGCCCCAGGTGGCCGCCCAGGCCGCGTGGTATGACGAGCAGCTCCGGGAGGTCCTGGCCACGGCCCGGCGCAGCTACGACGAGGTGCGCATGTCCGTCTTCTCCGACCATGGCCAGGCCCGGATCACCTCGGAGTGCGACCTGATGGCCCGGGTCGAGGCGGCCGGCCTGCGCTTCGGCGAGGACTACGTGGCCGTCTACGACTCGACCATGGCCCGGATCTGGTTCCTCCGGCCCGAGGCCCGGGAGCGGATGCTCGACGCCCTCGCCGGCGAACCCCGGGGCCGGGTCGTCCCGCCGGAACAGCTCGCCGCCTGGGGCTGCGACTTCCCCGACGGGCGCTACGGGGAGCTGTTCTTCCTCCTCGACTCCGGAGTCCTCCTCAACCCCTCCTTCATGGGGGAACGCCGGCTGGCGGGCATGCATGGCTACGCCCCCGAGGATCCCGATTCGGTGGCCATGTTCACCGCCAGCCACCGCCCCGCCATGCCCCTGCGGCGTCTGGACGACCTCCGCGACCACATGTACGCCGAGGCCCGCTGGGCCGTGACCGCCTCTCCCGACCGGTCCGCGAGACCCGATCCGCCCGGACAGGAGGCCGCCTGATGGGCCCGGTCACCGTCGTCATGCGCTCCCGGAACGACATGCCCCTCATCGCCGAGACCCTGGCGATGGTACGGCGGCAGACCATGCCGGTGCGGCTCGTGAACCTGGACAACGCCTCCACCGACGGCACCCGGGAGGAAATCGCGAAGCACACGGACTGTCTGGTGGAGATCCCCGCGGGCGAGTACGTCCCCGGCCGGGTTCTGAACGAGGGCATGCGCCACGCCGAGGGCGAGCTCGTGGCCTTCCTCAACTCCGACTGCACGCCCCTGGACGAGCACTGGCTGGAACACCTCCTGGGCGGGTTCCGGGAGGACACGGCGGCGGTCTTCGGCCGCCAGGTGCCGCGACCGGGCTGCTGGCCCATCCACGCTCGTGACACCGAGGACACCTATGGCGACGGGCGCCGCCAGGCGGCCTGGCGGCACTGCTTCTCCATGGCCTCCTCGGCCATCCGCCGCTCCGTCTGGCAGGAGATGCCCTTCGACGAGAGCCTGCGCTACTCCGAGGACATCGAGTGGACCTGGCGCGCCCGGCAGCGGGGCTGGCAGGTGCGCTACGTCCCGGACGCGGTGGTGTACCACTCCCACAACTATCGCCTGCGCCAGTTCTTCCGCCGCCACTACGGCGAGGGCCGGGCCGAGGCGATGATCTTCGACTGGCCGGGCTGGGAGCGCTCCCTGCTCCGCTACACCATCCTGCCCTTCGCCCGGCAGGTCCTCGACGACTGGCGCTGGTGCCTGCGCCACGGCTCCTGGCAATGGCTGCCCGTGGCTCCGGCCCTGCGGGCAGCCCAGGCCCTGGGCCGCCGCGCCGGCTTCCGGGACGGCTGGCGGGAACGCCAGGGGAGGAAGGCGGCATGAGCTGTCCCCCCCGGGTGTACGCCAGCCACGCCTCGGCGGAGTTCAACGCCCGCCTGGACGCGGTCCTCCGCCGCCTGACCGCCGACACCGCGACCGAGCTCGGCCGGGAGCTGGTGGTCCTGGTCCTCGGAGGTGGCTATGGCCGGGGGGAGGGCGGCGTGGTGGTCCGCGACGGCCGGGAGCAGCCCTTCAACGACCTGGATCTGACCATCGTCGTCCGCCATCGCCGGCGCGTGCCCCTGGCCCGCCTGGACCCCATCTGCCGGCGCTACGCCGGCGAGCTCGGCATCCACGTGGACTTCAGCCGGCCCCTGACGCCGGCCGACGTCCGCCGTCTGCCCCACTGGCTGATGTGGCAGGATCTGGTCAACGGCCACATCGAGCTGGCCGGTCCGCCGGGCTGGCTGCGGGCGCACGCCCCCCCCCGGATCCTGGAGCCGCTGCCGGCGATCGAGGCCACCCGCCTGCTCCTCAACCGGGGCGCCGGCCTGCTCTGGGCGATGCGCGTTGTGGACGGCCTGGAGCCTGAACCCGACGAGGGCTTCGTTCGCCGCAACTGGTACAAGTGCGCCCTGGCCCTGGGCGATGCCCTGCTCATCGCCCATCGGCGGCACGCCACTCCCTACCGGGGCCGGGACGAGCGTCTCGCCGCCCTGGCCCGGGAGGACCCGGAAGTCGCCGGTCTCGACCTCCTGGAGCTCTACCGCCGGGCCCTGGGCTTCAAGTTCCGCCCGGACCTGGCGCCCGCCGTGCCCGAGACCCGGGAGGCACTGGCCGGCCTCGCGGCCCTGTGGGCGGCCGTCCTCCTGCACGTGGAGACGGTGCGCACCCGACGCTGCTGGGAGGACCTGGACGACTACGTGCAGTGGCCGGGCCTCCGGGAGCCCGAGGAACACACCCCGGGCAAGGTGCTGCGCAACCTGGCCCATGGTCTCCGGCGCCGGCGCCCCTCCCTGCGCTATCCACGGGAGGAGCTGTACACGGCCCTGCCGGCCCTGCTCGGCCAGGCCGGCGAGCTGCCGCCGGACTGGGATCGGGCCAGCCGGGACTTCCTCGCCACGTGGAGCCGCTTCAACTGAGCCGCCGTCATGGCCCTCCTCGCTCCCGAGACCCTGGACGCACCGCCCGAGATCCCCCTGACGGATCTCGAGCTCATCCAGGAGAACAAGTACTGCGCCATCTACCGGGCCCGGCTGGCGGGCCGCCCGGTGATCGTCAAGAAGTACCGGGGCGAGGACCCCAGCCTGATGCTGGCCGAGGCGGCCGCCCTGGACCAGTACCACGCCATGGCCGGGGAACTGGGCCTGGCGGACTCGGGCACCTTGGCGGTCCATCCGGAGCGCAACCTCCTCCTGATCGCCTTCGTGCCCGGCGTCCCCCTGACCGAGGTGGTGCGGGCCGGCCGGCGACCGGGTCCGGCCCGGGAGCGGGCCCTGAGGCACATGCGCAAGCTGGGTCACTACCTTGCGACCCTGCGCCGGCGGACCCTGCGTCCCGGCGAGCCCCTGGATCCCTTCCACTTCGAGTACATCCGGCACAGCTCCCGCCGCCTCGCCGAGGCGCCTCTGGGCCTGGGGCGCTTCTTCCGCCAGGCCCCGGCCCAGGCCGAGCTGCTCATCCGCGCCCTGGAGGCCGCCGCCCCTGTGCCCTCGGCGGTGCACGGCGACCTCGTCTTCCGGAACATCCACGCCGACGGCGAACGGACCGGGCTCATCGACTTCGCCAACGCCCTCACCCACAGCCACACCCTCAACGACCTCTACAACCTCCACTTCGCCCTGCAGAACATGCTCCTGCCCCGGGCCTGGCGGCGGGACCTGTGGGCTGCCCTCCTGGACGGTCTCGGAGAGCTGCCGGCTGCTCCCGCCGTCCACCGCTTCTTCTTCGAGTACCACCGGCGCCGCTGGCTGGCCTTGAAGCTCCACGCCCGCCGCCCGGTGGCCCGGCTGGAGGCCGTCCGCGGCCTCCTCCTGGGATTCGCCCGCTCCGCCTGGTACCGGGAGGTCCCGCCATGGTGATGACCACCGCCTCCGCGGTCTGGATCCTCGCCTTCCTCCTGGTGCCGCCGCTGGTCGCGGCGGTGCTCTACGTCCTGCCCCGGCTCCCGGGGCAGTTGCGGATCCCCATTGTCCGCCCGGCGCTGGCCGCCCTGGCCTTCTCCTGCAGCTACGTCAGGAAGCCGTGGTACCAGGAGGTGTTCTTCGAGGACTACCGGGGCGTGGACCGGGGCTTCGGCGTCACCATCCCCGATTTCCTCTTCTTCGGCTTCCTGATCTGGCTCCTGATCGGCGGCGACGGCTGGCGCAAGCGCGTCTGGTGGCCGACGAATACCACCCTGTTCCTGGCACTGCTGGCCGTGAGCTGCCTGTCCCTGCTGCAGAGTCAAGTCTCCTACTTTGGTTTCTTCACCATCCACAAGTTCGTCCGTGGGCTGATCCTCTACTGGGTGGTGGTCAACCTGGTCCACGATCGGAAGGACGTCGTCGCGGTCCTGTCGGGCGTCTTCCTCTCCATCCTCTTCCAGTTCGGGCTGGTCATCTACGACAAGTACGTGACCGGGGCCGTCGTCAACCGGGTGGTGGGGGCCTTTCCCCACCCCAACTCCCTGGCCATGTACTGCGAGTTGGTGATCCCGGTGGCCCTGGCGCTGGTCATCGTCGGCACCCGCAGCCGCAGACTGAACCTGGTCTGCGCCCTGACGGTGATCGCCGGCGTGATCTGCGTCATCTTCACCAAGTCCCGGGCCTCCCTGGCGATCATGAGCACGACCATCTGTCTCGTGCCGCTGGTGTGCTTCCTGATCCGGCCCTCGGTGCGCGTGGTCGGCGTGATCGCCGCCGGCCTGCTCGTGATGAGCGCCATCGGGGCGGCCGCCGCCCCGCAGATCCTCGAGCGCTTCCACGAGGCACCCAAGGAGTCCGAGCAGACCAGGGAGTACTTCAACAATGCGGCGGTGGCCATGGCTGACCACTACCGCTTCGGCACGGGCATCAACTCCTACTCCTGGATGCTGGCCAACACCAGGTACTACTGGTACGTCTATCCCGACAAGATCGGGATCGAGAATCCCCGGGCCTTCCGCTACAGCGCGCGCGGGAAGAGCCGTCTCGGCACCTGCCATAACATCTACCTGCTGTTCGCGGCGGAGACCGGCTGGATCGGGATGATCGTCTTCCTCCTGTTCATCCTGCGCTTCTATGTGCACAACCTCTGGCACTACCTCCGCGCCATCGATCCGGAGTACAAGGCCATCCTCCTGGGCCTCCTGGCCGGCTTCTGGTCGATCCATCTCCAGGGCACCCTCGAGTGGGTCTGGCGGCAGACGGCCTTCTTCTACCTGTTCATCCTCCTGTCCGGGTTGATGGTGGCCATCGCCCGTCTCCAGCCCCGGCGCCAGGTCGTGCTCTCCCGGGCATGAACGGCTCCACCTCCAGCGCGTCGCCTCCCCGCCGCCGCGGCCGGGCCCGGCAGATCCTGCTCAACACCGCCTCCTCCTATCTCCGGGACGTGGTGGACATCCTGACCTTCCTGGTCCTCACGCCCTTCCTGATCCAGGTCCTGGGCAAGGAGTCCTTCGGCCTCTGGGCCCTGGTCTGGTCGGTGGTGAGCCTCTTCGCCCTGGCCGACCTTGGCGTGGGCACCTCCGTCGTCAAGTACGTGGCCGACGCCCGGGGCCGGGGCGACCTGGACCGCATGCGCCGGGTGGTGAGCACCACCTTCTGGATCTACGCCGCCCAGGGGGCCGCCCTCATGGCCCTTCTCGGACTCCTTACCTGGCGCTTCAACACCCTCCTGGGCATTCCCGCGGAGCAGCACGACGCCGCCCGGATCGTCCTCCTCCTCCTCGGCCTGCGCTCCGCCCTGTGCCTCCCCCTGGGCCTGTTCCGGGGCGTCCTGAACGGCAACCAGCGCCTGCGGGTGGCCAACCTCTACAAGGTCCTCGCCTCCCTGGGCTACTTCGGCGCCGTCCTCGTGGTCCTCTCCCGGGTCCAGGACCTTCGGCTCCTGGCCCTCCTGAACCTCGTCGCCGGCGTCCTGCCCATGGCGGCCATGGCGGTACACGCCCGCCTCACCCTGCCCGGGGTGACGGTGCACCCGCGCTACTTCGACCGGCGCCTGGTCCGGGAGATGACCGGCTTCTCCCTGTACTTCTTCCTGATCCAGATCTCCACCCTGATCTACACCCGGGTGGACTCCATCCTCATCAAGGCCTTCCTGCCCCTGGAGGCGGTGGCGGTCTACACCATCGCCATCCGCCTGGCCGACAAGGCCGGTCAGTTCTGCAACCAGCTCGTCAAGGCCCTGACCCCGGTCCTGGCCGAGCTCCACGGCGCCGGCGAGACGGCCAACGTCAAGGCCGCCTGGCGCCGGGGCGCCAAGCTCTCCGTGGCCTTCGCCACTCCCCTGCTCCTCGGTCTCGCCGTCCTGGCCCGTCCCCTCATCGACTCCTGGACGGGTCCCGGCTTCGAGGAGGCAGTGCCCGCCTGTCGCTGGCTGGCCGCGGCCGCGATGGTGGCGGTCATCCACGCCAACACCAGCAACCTCCTGTCGATGGTGGGCCACCACCGCTACCTGGCCCTGTCCATGCTCGGCAGCCAGGTCGCGAACCTGCTCCTCTCCCTGCTCCTGATCGGCCCCCTGGGCATCCAGGGCGTGGCCATGGCCACCTTCCTGGTCCAGGTGCCCCTGTCGGTCGCCCTCCTCCAGACCCGGGCCGGCCGCCTCTACGACTACGGGCACCTGGCCTTCTACCGGGAGACGGTCCTGCCCGTCCTCCTGCCCGCCGCCGTCATGACCGCGGCCCTCCTGGGCCTGCAGCGGGTCCTGCCCTGGACCAACCTCGCTGTCGTCGCCGGCCTCGAGGCCCTCGGCATCCTGCTCTTCGCCATCTGCTACTGGTTCCTGGGCTTCGACGCCCGGGAACGGGCCTACTTCCGGGGCCGCCTGCACCTGCGTCGTGGCCGGCGCCGGCAGCCCGCACTGGAGCGATGATCTCCCTGCGCACCGGGGTGCCCCTGGTCTTCTGGCTCCTGGCCGCAGCCATGGCCGGCCTCGCCCTCCTCCTGCCGGCCCCATTCTGGACCGAAGGGAACGTCGGCTGGACGCTCCTCTACCTCGCGGCCCCGCCGTTCCTGGCCTTCCTCCTCTGGGCCCGGCCGGACTTCGAGCGCCCGGTCCTCGCCGTCCTGGCTTTCACCACCTGCCACATCCACAAGCCCCTGTACATGGAGGTGATGTTCCGGAACTACCGGGGCACGGATCGGGGCTACGGCGTCACCCCGACCGACCTCCTCGTGGCCGGCCTGCTGCTCTGGCTCCTGGCCACCGGCCGGGATCGACGCAGCCGCATCTGGCTGCCCTGGAACACGGTCCCCTACCTGGGTCTGGCGGTCGTGGCCTGTATCTCGGTCTGCCAGAGCCCCGTCCCGGATCTGGGCTTCTTCACCCTGTACAAGCTGCTCCGGGGCTTCCTCCTCTACTGGGTGGTGGTGAACTGCGTGCGCAGCCGCAAGGAGGTCAAGGCCGTGCTGGCCGGCCTCCTGGCCACCCTGATCTTCCAGGGCTGGGTGGTCTTCTACGACAAGTGGATCACGGGCGCCGTGGTCTACCGGGTCGTGGGGACCTTCCCCCACCCGAACAGCCTGGCCATGTACGTCAACATGGTCCTGCCCCTGGCCCTGGCCCTCCTCCTGGTCGGCGGGCGGCTCCGGCTCCGGGACCTGTTCCTGGTGTCCCTCGTCGCCGGGGGCCTGATCCTGGTGGTCTTCACCCGTTCCCGGGCAGCCATGGTCCTGGCTGCCGGCGTCGTGCTCTTCCAGCCCATCTACCAGTTCTTCCTCGGCCCGAGCCGGCGCATCGTGATCCTGGTGGGCTGCGGGCTCTTCGTCCTGGCCGCCCTGGGGGCGGCCCTCGGACCTTCGATCCAGCGGCGCTTCCGTTCCGCCCCCGACCAGTCGGCCCTGACCCGCATCTACTTCAACGATGCCGCCCGGGCCATGGCCCGCGACCACACCTTCGGCGTCGGCCTCAACGCCTACTCCTGGACCGTGGCCAACACCGAGTACTACTGGCTGGTCTATCCCGACAAAGCCGACGTCCCGGACCGGCTGGCCTTCCGCCAGAGCGAGGCCGGTCACCGCCGCCTGGGCACTGCCCACAACATCTACTACCTGTGGGCCGCGGAGATCGGCTGGTGGGGCCTGGGCTTCTGGCTGCTCTGGGCCGGCCGCTTCCTGCTGCGGAACCTGGTGGAGATCCGGCGCAACCGGCATCCGGCGGATCGTGCCCTCCTCCTGGGCCTGCTCCTGGCTGCCGTCACCTTCCACATGCAGGGCTGGCTGGAGTGGGTCGGCCGCCAGACCCAGGTCTTCTACCTCTTCCTCCTCCTGGCGGGCCTGCTCGTCGCCCTGGGCCGGATCCGCCGGGAGGGTCAAGCCCCGGCCCCGGCGCTGCCGACATAGAGGGGGGCATGCCGCCCCCTGGTCCCCCATCCTGCCATGCCCGTGGATCCTGGAAGCGAAGCCCGCGACCCCCTCTCCGCCCCTGTGCCGGCACCGGGGACGCTGCCCGTCGTGCACCCCGGGGGCGACGGCCAGGCCCCCGGCGGCAGCATGGTCGCCAGCGGCGGCTTCCAGCACAGCCTGCCCTTCGATCCCCTGACCTTCCTGGCCGGCCTGTGGCGGCGCAAGTGGCTGGCACTTCTGGGCTTCGCCCTGTCCGTGGCCCTGGGTGTCGGCGTGGCCCTGCGCTTCGGGGTGCGGACCTACGAGGCCCAGACCACCCTGATGTTCACCGGCAACGAGGACGAGCTGGAGGGTGGCTTCTACCGGACGCCATCGCTCTCCACCCAGCTCAACATGGTCAAGCTCCCGGACAGCCTGGCCCGGGTCCGGGATCGCCTGCAGCTCGCGGTGGAGATCAAGACCCTGGCGGCCGCGATCGACGCCAGCATCCAGCAGGACACCTCCCTGCTCTTCATCGAGGCCGAGTGGATGGACCCCCAGACCGCTGCCGACGTGGCGAACACGGTCCGGGACGTGTTCCTGGAGCGGGCGGTGGAGATCCGCCAGCGAGAGGCCCGGGAGTACGCCGACCACCTGCAGCGCCGCCTGGAGCAGGTGAAGAAGGAGTTGCAGGAGGCCGACGCGGCCCTGGTCCGCTTCACCAACGAACACCACGTGGTCAACCTGGACCAGGAGTCCCAGTGGCTGCTGGAGTCCTACAGCAATGTCGATCTCCTCTGGGAGCAGGCGAAGATCGAGCGCTCCACCGTCGAGCTCCAGCTCCAGAACCTGGAGCGGATCAAGGAGGAGCTCCGGAAGCAGGTGGAGAAGGAACGCGGCCAGAGCGCGGCCATGATGGAGAGCGTCACGGTCGCCAACATCCGGGCCGAGCGCATCCGCGAGCGCATCGAGACGAGCAAGAAGCTCGGCTACAACGCCGGCCTCCTGGCCGAGCGGGAGCTGGAGTACGAGCGTCTCAAGAAGCTCTACGAGGAAGGACTGGTCAGCCAGTCGGAGGTGGAGACGGCGCGCCTGCGCTACGAGACCCAGAAGGCCAGGACCCTGGACTCCGAGGAAGTCAAGAAGCTCCGGGAGGAGCTGGCCAGGCTGGACGAAGCCATCATTCCCAACGGCAGCGCCCCGACGCCCTCGGCCCCGATCCTGCAGAGCATCCTGGAGCGCTACTTCGATCTCCAGCTCCAGCAGGCCAGCCTGGACCGGAAGGTCCAGCACTACGAGGAGGCCCTGGCCAAGCTCCGGGAGAAGCTGGACCGCCTGCCGAACCTGCAACGGGAGTACGTCATCCTCTCCCGGGCGGTGCAGAGCAAGGAGACCGAGCGCAAGGAGCTGGAGACGCGCCTCTCCGAGGCCCAGCGCCTGGCCGAGCTCGACACCCCCTACTTCGCCGTCATCACTCCGGCGGAGCCGCCGGATCATTCCTCCTCCTCCAACCGCAGGCTCCTGGCCGTCTTCGTCACCATCCTCGGTCTGATGGCCACCGTGGCCGGCGTCCTGGCCGCCACCCTCCTGGACAACACCTTCAAGTCCCAGGCGGACCTCCGGGCCCGGCTGCGCCTGCCCCTGGTCGGGGAGGTGCCCCGGCGCCGGGCGAAGCACCTGCTCGTGCCCGGCGACCTGGAACCGCCGCTCCTCGAGGACTTCAAGATCATGGCCCGGGCCATCCGCCGCCACCTCGGTCCCGAAGGCGGCCGGGTGCTGGTGGTGAGCGCCGAGCCCCGGGAGGGCCGCTCCACGGTGGCCGCCTACCTGGCCATGTGTTTCGGCCGCCGGGACGAGCGTGTCCTGGTCCTGGACGGCAACGTCCGCGGACCCCACGAGAGCCCGATGTACGACTTCCTGGACCGGGAAGGGGACGAGGATCTCCAGGGCCTGGGCGAGTACCTCTCCTTCCAGATCCTGAATCTGGACGAGGCGGTCAGCCACACCACCATGCCCGGAGTGGACTTCGTGCCCGGCATCTCCCGGGCCGTGGTCCCCGACCTCCTGGCCTCGCACCGCATGCGCGAGCTCCTGGAGGAGGCCTCGCAGCGCTACCGCATCATCCTGGTGGATGGCCCGCCGGTCCTGCCCTACGTCGACGCCGAGGTCCTGGCCGAGCAGTGCGACGCCGTCCTCCTCGTGGTCCGGGCCGGCCGCACGCGACCGAGCCACGTGCGCCGCACCGTCACCCGCCTCCAGGCCACCGGCACGCCGATCCTGGGAGTCATCCTGAACGGCGTGGACCCCCTGTACGCCGAGCGGGCATGAGCCGTGCGGGTCCTGGTCCTGGGCAATCTCTACCCGCCCCACTTCCTGGGGGGCTACGAGCTGCTCTGCGCCCAGGTCGTGGCCGAGCTGCGGGCCCGTGGCCACGAGGTCGCCGTGCTCACCTCCTGCCACGGCAGCGGCCCGGGCAGCCAGGTCGAGGACGGTGTCCGGGTCCACCGTCTCCTGCGCCTGCACCGGGACTTCCCCGGTCCGGCCCGGGCCTCGGCCTCCCGGCGCTGGCGGGTCGCCCGGCACAACCGGCGGATCACCCGGTGCATCCTCGAAGAGGAGCGGCCGGACCGGGTCTTCGTCTGGAGCCAGCTCCGTCTGACCCTGGAGCCGGCAGCGGTCTGCGAGGAGGCGGGCCTGCCGGTGGCCTACACCCTGAACGACTACCACCTCCGGGGCTACCTGCCCCGGCGGCCTGCCCTCCAGCCCGGCCGTCTCCTCCATGCCCTCGGCGACCGGACCCTGTTCCGGGGCACCACCCTGCGGCGCCTGCGCCTGGCCCACGTGACCTGCATCTCCCATGCGCTCAAGGAGACCCTGGCGCGAGCCGGCGTCCCCGTGGGGCACGCCGAGGTCCACTGGCAGGGGATCCCCGTGGACCGTTTCCCGCCCAAGGCGGAGCCCGGCGCCCTGCATCGCCCCCTGCGCATCCTCTACGCTGGACAGCTCCATCCCTACAAGGGGGTGCACGTCCTGCTCCGGGCCCTCCGCCGCCTGCAGGGCACTTCCTGCCTCGGCGGCGCCTGGCAGGCGACCCTGGTCGGGACGGGGCCGGAGAACTACCGGACGGAGCTGGCCGGACTCGCCACGGACCTGCC
>CAYMFV010000008.1:0-23555 GCA_964389745.1 uncultured Planctomycetales bacterium
GCTGGACGGAGAAGGAGCGGCGGCAGATCTTGCAGAAGAAGCGCTGGGCCCGGCGGCCGTCGCACTTGCGGGGGTAGGTGCCCCGGCGGCGCCAGAGGAAGGGCTTGCGGCCGCGCTGGGAGGGGCAGCCGGGGAGGGGACAGAAGGGCGGGGCGAAGCGGGTCATCGGCGGTCTCCTGGGGGCGCCCTGGAGGCGCTCCCGCCCGGGAGACGGCCATCCCCGGCCGGGGTTACACCTGTCCGCGGGATCCTGCTCCAGCCGGCGGGGCCAGCTTCGGTGGCGGGGATGGTTGGGCCGCGGCATTCTTTCCGGCATGCCCACCACCCAGGACCTGCTCCTCGGCACCGGCCTCCCCCTGGCCGTCAGCTTCGTCCTCCTCCTCCTCACCGGCGGCTCCCGGGAGGAAGGCGCGGAGGCACGCCTGACACCGTGGATGCGGACCCTCGCCCTGACGGCCGGCTTCCTGGCCGGCTTCCTGGCCCTCTTCGGCTGGCCCGCCTGGCCTCCCGTGGAGGGCTGGCAGTGGCTGCCCCTCCTGGGCTTCGCCTTGCTGCTCTCCGCCTTCCTGGAGAGCACCGTCCTCGCCCGGGAGCTCCACTGGCTGCCGCGCCTGCTCGTGGCCCTGGCGGTGGTGCGCCTCGTGCTGGCCCCCTGGCTGGAGTACGAGGCCCAGGGCGAGGAGATCCTCTGGTGGCCGGTGGGCATCGCCGTCGCCTGGGTCTTCGCCGTGACGGCCGTCGATGCCCTGGCCGCCCGCCGGCCGGGGGCGGCCTGGCCCCTGGTCCTGACCCTGACCACCGCCGCCACGGCCATCGCCCTCCTCGACGCCGGCAGCGCCCGCCTGGCCCAGGCCGAGGGCGCCCTGGCCGCGGCCTGCGGCGGCGCCGTCCTGGTCGCCGGGCTCCGCCGGGGCTTCCACCTGGGCCGTGGGCCGGCGGCCGCGGCCCTCGCGGTCCACGCCGGGATCCTCCTGAACGCCCACTTCTTCGCGGAGCTGCCCCTCGCAGCCGCGGCCGTCCTCCTGGGCGCGCCCCTGGCCGGGGTCCTGGGCGAGGCACCGGTCTTCCGATCCCGGCCCGCCTGGCAGGGGATCGGGTTCCGCCTCGTGGCCGTGGCCCTGGCCCTGGCAGCAGCGCTATACATGATTCGGAGCGGGCAGCCCGCCGCTGCCCCTCCAGGCTATTGAAGAAGCGCGCTGCCACCTTCCTGGTGTTCCTCGGCGTCCTGGGCATCGCCGGGGGCGAGGTGGGACTGCACGCCGGTCTCCAGCCGGTTGGCGACTGGTTCTACTGCCTCGCCTGGTGGTCCTGGATCCTCCTCGCCAGCGGCCTGGTGCACCTCCGGACCGGGCATTCCCTGCTCCTGTCCCACCCCCGGGCCTTCTTCCTCCTCCTGCCCTGGTCCACGGCCTTCTGGCTGCTCTTCGAGGGCCTGAACCTCCGCCTGCAGAACTGGTACTACGTGGGCCTGCCCGCGAGCTGGGAGGAGCGCCTGGCGGGGATGGCCCTCGCCTTCGCCACCGTGCTCCCGGGGATCCTGGTGACCGCCGAGCTCCTCGGTGCCCTGGGCCTGTTCCGCGGCGTCCGCTCCTGCCCGTGGACGCCGTCTCCTGCCCTGCGCCGTGCCTTCGTGGCGGCCGGAATCCTCTGCCTCGTCCTGCCCCTGGCCGTCCCCCGCTACGCCTTCCCTCTTACCTGGCTGTTCCTCTTCCTCCTGGTGGAGCCCTGGCTCGCCCGGCGGGACCCGGCATCCCTCCTCGGACTCCTCGCCGCCGGCCGACCCGGCACCCTTCTGCGCCTCCTCGCCGCGGGTCTGGTCTGCGGTGGGCTCTGGGAGGCCTGGAACTTCCAGACCCCGGCCCACTGGATCTACACCGTCCCCTTCTTCGAGAGCGGCAAGCTCTTCGAGATGCCCGTCCCCGGCTTCCTGGGCTTCCTGCCCTTCGCCCTGGAATGCTGGACCTTCACCCGGCTCCTGGTGGTCATCGGCCTCCTGCCCGAGTTCCTGCTGGCCACCGCCTCCCGCCGGGCCGCTCCCCCCCTGCGGGAAGAGGCGGGTCTGGTCCTGGCCGCCCTCCTCGCTGCCCCCCTCCTGCTGGTCACCGATCTGTACACCGTCCGTTCGACCGTGCCCATGATCCGGGACATTCCCGGCCTGCCGGCACCAGTGGCCGAGCGCCTGGAGGCCGCCGACTGCAGCCGCGTCCGAGATCTCCTGGAGGCTGCCACAACGGGGCACCTGCCGGCCCTGCTGGCGGAGGCCGACCAGGAGGCCCTGACCCCCTGGCTCCAGGCCGCCCGCCTCATGGCGCTCCGGAACATGGGCGTGCGCGGCCTGAGCTGGCTCCGAGTCGCCGGCGTGGACAGCGTCGAGGTCCTGGCCCGGGCCGACCCCGAGGACCTCCTCCAGCGCATGCTGGCGGCACCCGAAACCGGACTCCCCCCCCGTCCCTACGAACGGGAGGTCCGGGTCTGGGTGCGGGCGGCCGCGAATCCTTAATGGCCTCTTGCTGCCCGTGGTAGGCTGTACGTCAGACCTTGTCCCAGCGCGTGTCAGGCGCCAGCTTACCTACACCGATGCGTCCTCGACTCTCCACGGTTATTCCCTTCCTGCTTCTTCTTGTCGGTCCCAGCCTCTTTGGCCAGCAGAGTATCTACATCGACGCCGAGACGGGGAGCAACAGCACCGGCGACGGATCCTCGGGCAATCCCTGGCGGACCGTCACCTACGCCCTGACACAACTTGGCGGTAGTGGCGCCGACCTCCATCTCAAGGGGACGAACAGCATCAACTACGACAAGAACAACGGCGAGGTCTTCCCCTGGTCCATCAAGGACGGGATCAATCTGTATGCGCAGCCATTCCTGCCGGGCCCGAACATCATCGTCGATCCCCAGGACACGACAGTCGACGCCATCGTCTATGACACAACCACGCCGATCCTCAGCTCGACAATCGACGGGCTGACAATCCGCAACGCAGCGCACGGCATCACAGCCACGCCTGCCGGCCTGGACTTCAGCGTGAACGTCCAGGACTGCGTCTTCGACAACCTGAGCGCCGCCGCCGTCAGGGTCGCTGGATCAGGTGGCGGGCTCACAGACCTCGACCTCACCAACTGCAACCTGCTGAGCGGCCCGAGTCTCCTCTACTACCAGCCGGCCGGTGGTCCGTCCTGGAGTACCATCCGCCTCAACAGTGCCACCAGCAGCGCCACGGCGATCCGCATCACGGGCACCGCGAGCAGCGGGACCCTGACCCTGAGCTCGAACACCGTCGTTTCCTCCGGTCCCGGCCTCGTCATCGACCAGTACGCGGGCGAGGTGCGTGTCCTCGGCAACGACCTGGATGCGGGCAGCACGAGCTCCGCGCTGGCGATCCTCAACTGTCCCTCCTGGAGCCAGGACTCGGTGGTGGCCAACAACGACTGCCACGACAGCAAGAACGGCATCTCGGTGGTCGGCACGACCGGTGTCACCCTGCGCAACAACACGGCGCGTCTGAACGCGAACTTCGGCATCCGCATCGACGCGACCTCTGGCAGCGCCCTCCTCGAGGGCAACAGGATCCTGGACAACACCCTGGCGGGTCTGCGCGTCGAGGACTCCAGCGTGGTCGTCGTCGACAACGAGATCGCGGGCACCACCACCGGGCCCGGCGTTGAAGACCTCTTTGTCACGGACAATCTCTATACCAACAACGTGATCCGGAACAACAGCACCGAGGGCGTTCATCTGGCAGCAGGGACCATCACCAGCTACCCCGTGCTCACCCACAACACGATCGTGGGCAACGGCGGCCCCGCGTGAAGCTGTCCATCTCCGGGGGTGGCGGCCAGGTGCTGCGCAACGGCATCCTTTGGGGCAACAACAGCGGCCAGGGCGAGATCAGCGGGCTCGTGGCGGGCGAGTACGACTACTGCAACCTCGAGTTCGATCCCTTCCCGGGCGGCACGGGCAACATCAGCTCTCCGCCCCTGTTCGTGAACCCGGCGGCTGACAACTACCACCTGCTGTCCGGGTCGCCCTGCATCGACACCGGGCTCAACGCCGCTCGGGCCTGGGATACCGACATGGACCAGGACCCGCGGGTGCTGGACGGCAACTTCGACGGATCCGCCGTCACCGACATGGGTGCCGACGAGGTCGCGGCCACGACCCTGACCGTCACGCCGCTCAGCGGCACCTACCAGGCGGGTACCGACATCCGCATCGACATCAGCGGGCCGCCCCTGGCCCCCTGCAACATCTATGCGGCCGTCGATCTCCTCGCCGATCCCTTCGCCCCCCCTCCGGCGCCGGACCATCCCTTCTACGGCACGATCCTCCTCGACCAGAGCAAGCTCGCGGTGCCCGGACCGGTTGTCGCTGGCCAATCCCTGGATGGCGGTGGTCTCCTGTCGGTGGTCCGGACCCTCCCCAGTGGTCCCTTCCTCGGCATGCACGTGGTTCTTCAGGCCACCGTCGGCGACCCTGCCTTTGGCTGGGGCCAGCTGACCCCGGTCGCGGTGTTCACGATCGAACCGTGAGCCGCGCTGGCCAGGCCTCCCGAACCAACAGGTCTGGCGTCGGACCGCCCCGATGACCGATACCCGGCGCGCCGCCTCCGAGCCGCTCCTGCCGCTGCCGGTGGCCCGGCTCTGGCTGCGCAGCCGGAACGGCAAGTCGCCGAAGGATCGCCACGACACGATCTTCTTCGCCTGGGAGGTCTCGGTCCGCATGGGCGTGGCCGCAGCCCCGCCCGAGGACCCGCGCTGCCTGCTCCGGGCCTCCTTCGGCGAGTGGCTGCAGGTCCTCCCAGTCCAGCCGGGCCGCCTGCGGGACCACCGGCTGCTGGAACTCTTCGGCCTGCTCACCGAGCAGGGCATGGGGCGTCGCATCACCCGGCAGTCCGTCGGCCGGGCCGAGCTGCTGGGTGCCCTCGCGGCCTATCGCAACCGGGTGGTGGGGCACGGCTCCGCCCGGAGCGCCTCCTTCTACGCCGCCGCGGCCGAGGTGATGCGCCTGGGCCTCCAGGCGGCCTGGGAGTACGCATTCTTCCTGCCCGAGGATTCCTGCCTGGTCTTCGTGGAGAGCGTCGAGATCGGGGCGGACGGCGCACGCCGGGCCCGGGTCCTGGACCTGATGGGCCTGGATGCCCTGGTCGAGAGTCCTCTCGGCACACCCGTGCCCGAGGCGATCCTCCCCCCGCGACTCTATCTGCGGGACCAGGAGCACTGGCGGCCACTCCACCCGTGGCTCCTATTCCAGGAGGGCTCCGAGCGCGAGCGTGAGGCCCTCTACTGCTTCAACGGCGCCGGGCGGGTGATGGAGTACCTCGACTACGCCAGCGGCGAGCCCCTCCTGGCGGACGATCTCGAGGCGGCCTTCCCCGGCATCCAGGAGAAGCTGCGCCACCACTTCTCCCTGTCCAGGACCTCCGGGGTCGCCGCCGTCGGCACCGTCGAGGAGGAGACGGACCCGAACCGCCTCGGCGACTACCGGATCCTGGGCAAGCTCGGGCAGGGGGGCATGGGCGTCGTCTATCTCGCCCGCCAGGAGAGCCTCGGGCGCATGGTCGCCCTGAAGATCCTCCCTCCCGAGAAGGCCGGAGATCCCGCCGTCCTCGCCCGCTTCCGCCGGGAGGTCCAGGCTCTGTCCCGCTGCGAGCATCCGAACGTCGTCAAGATCCTCGCTTCGGGGCGCAAGCGGAACACGTGGTACTACGCCATGGAGTACGTGGAGGGGGCCGACCTGAGCCTCATCGCCCGGGCCCTGGCCGAGACCGGCAGCTTCGAGGCGGCCGTGTCCACCGCCTACGGCCGCCTGCGTCAGGAGCACGCCGAGGTCTTCCAGGACGTGCCCGAGCACCCGGCCCGGCCCCTCGAGGGCGGCCGCGGGGACCGCAGCTTCGCCCAGCTCGCCCGCTACTTCCGGGACGCGGCCCGAGGCCTGCACCACCTGCACGAGAACGGCATCGTCCACCGGGACATCAAGCCAGGCAACCTGATGGTCACCCAGGCCGACCGGCGGGCCGTGGTCATGGACCTGGGCCTGGCGGCGATCGACACGACGACCCTCTCGGTCAGCCACGACCGGACGCAGCTCCTCGGCACCCTCCGCTACATGCCCCCCGAGCAGCTCCGGCGCAACCTCCTCCAGGTGGACCGGCGGGCCGACGGCTACTCCCTGGGTGCGGCCCTCTACGAGCTGCTCGCCGGCCGCCCTTTCCTGGATGGCGACAGCGAGGCCCGGCTGATCGAGCAGATCCTCCGGGAGCACCCGGTGCCTCTCGCCGAGGCCAATCCCCGGCTGCCCCGGGACCTGGCGCTGATCGTCCAGAAGGCCACCGAGAAGGACCCCGAGCGTCGCTACCAGACGGCCGCGGCCCTGGCCGAGGACCTCGACGCCTTCCTGGAAGGCCAGCCCATCCGCGCCCGACGGCCGACCCTCGGTTACCTGCTGCGCCTCGCCGTCCGCCGGCACTGGCGCTACCTGGCGACGGCGGCCGCGGCCGTCACCCTGGTCCTCTTCGTCGGCGGCTGGTCCTACCTGGCCGTCCGAGACGCCCGGATCCGCGCCGAGGAACAGGCTCTCCTCTCGGCGCGCCTCGGCGCCCGCCAGGCCTGCACCGACCTGGTGGCGAAGGCCACCGCCCTCCCCCCCCTGTCGCCAGCAGCCGTGCCGGCGATGGACGCCTGGCTGGCCGAGGCGGAGCAGCTCCTCGCCGGCCTGCCGGAGCACGAGGGGGACCTGGCGGCCCTCCAGGCCAGGGCCCTGCCCTGGACGGCCGAGGAGCAGGAACGCGACCGGCAGGCGGCCGCGGGCGAGCTCGAAGGTCGCCGGCGCACCCTGCTCCGCCACCTGGCGGCCGTCCGTGCGGACGCAGCCGCCACCCGGCAGCAGGCCCGGGACCTGGAGCCCCGGGAGCAGGTGCTCCTGGACGAGGCCTACCGGGAGCAGGAGGCCGCCCTCGAGGAGCGCCTGGCCGCCGTGGATGCGGCCCGGGAGGCCCTGGCCCGGAGCGAGATCCCCCGGCGCACCTGGCGCATCGCCAACGCCCGGGACCAGTGGTGGCTGGGCTTCCTCCAGGGGCTCGTCGCCGATCTGCACGAGCTCCAGGACCCGCAGGAGGGCCTGTCCAACCGCGTCCAGATCTGGCGCGACAGCGCCCGGAGCCTCGCGGAGCGCTCCGTCACCGGCACCGAAGCCAGGCGTCTCTGGGCCGCGGCCATCCGTTCCATCGCCGATCCCCGAGAGTGCCCGGCCTACGGCGGTCTGCAGATCCGCCCCCAGCCCGGGCTCCTGCCCCTGGGGCGGGATCCCGACACCGGTCTCTGGGAGTTCGCCCACGTCGCCACGGGGGCCGTGCCACGGCGTTCCCCGATCACCGGCCGGCTCTTCTGCCTCCCCGGAGACGCCATGGTCCTGGTCCTCCTCCCTGGCGGGCGCTTCTGGATGGGGGCACAGGCCGAGGCTGCCGCCGCCCGCCATCACGATCCCATGGCCGTTGCCCGGGAGGGTCCCGTCCACGAGGTCGAGCTGGCGCCATTCTTCCTGGGCAAGTACGAGCTCACCCAGGCCCAGTGGCGCCGGCTCACCGGGAGCGAGCCTGCCACCTACGCCGCCGGCGACTCCTATCCCGACGAGTTCCCCGAGCCAGTCCTGGGCTCGAACCCGGTGGAGACGGTTCCCTGGGACGCGTGTGTCGCGGCCCTGGCCCGGGTCGGCCTGACCCTGCCCACCGAGGCCCAGTGGGAGTACGCCGCCCGGGCTGGCAGCGGCGGGATCTGGTGGTCCGGCGACGAGGCGGCCGGCCTCGGGCGGACCGGCAACGTCGCTGACGCAACCGCCCTTCGTCTCCTCGGCGAGAGCACCCGCTGGAAGTACGACGACGAGGTGGACGACGGCTACGTGGTGCACGCTCCGGTCGGCCGCTTCGCAGCCAACGGCTTCGGCCTCCACGACATGCTCGGCAACGTGGCCGAGTGGTGCGGCGACTGGTACTCCCGGAGCGGCTACACCCTGCCGGCGGCCCCGGGGGACGGTGCCCGCTCCCTGCCGGACGGTGCCCCCCCCTACCACCCCGTCCGAGGTGGCGCCTTCTCGCTGCCAGCCGCCATGGCCCGTTCAGCCTTCCGCAACTTCGCCCCGGCCACCGTGCGCTTCTCCTGGTGTGGCCTGCGCGCCGCCCGGGCCTTGGAGTGAGGCCCCGTCCGGGGCCAGGACTTCCACGTCCGCGTTGTAGTCCGGCACCCCCCCCTCCGGGTCCCGGCGCTCCGGCGGCAGGAGCACGTTGGCCTCGGGCCAGTGGGCCTGGAGGGTGCCCACGGCCACATCGGCCGGGAAGACCCGGGCCGGCATCTCGCCGTGCTCGCTGCGCAGCAGCACCGGCTCGTCCCGGCCGAGCCCCAGGGCTACGGCATCGGCGGGAGCCATCAGGACATGATCCCGGGCGGCGCCAGTGAGGGGATCCACCTCGCCCTGGATCATGGAGTTGAACTGCTTGCCCCGCCGGGTCGCCAGGCGGAAGCGGCCGTCTCTCCCCCCCCCTCCGGCAAGGGCGTCCACCACGGCGAAGTGGGCCCGGCCGTCTGCCGTCGGGAAACGGCGCCCGGCACAGAGGTGCGGGCCGCCGTACTGGAACTGGTCTCCGGCCCGGGTCAGCTTCTCGATCCCGCGATAGAAGGGCACGCTCCGGGCGATGTCCTCCCGGATGGCCTGGCCGCTGGCGAAGTGGACCCGGGCGTACTCCTCCGGCCGCACCGCCCGGGCCAGGTCCAGGAGCAGCTCCCACTCGCTCCGGGCCTCCCCCACCTGGTGGCCGGGGATCTCGGGCGAGAAGACGACCCGGCGTTCGGTGGTGGTCTCGGTGCCGCCGTCCCGCTGCTCGTAGCGTGTCCGGGCCGGGAGCAGGTACACGGTCTCCGCCGGCTCCACCAGCATCTGGGAGGTGAGGACGATGTCGCTGTGCAGGCGCAGGGGAATGCGCGCCAGGGCCTCCCGGACCTGGTCGGGGGCCGGCATGGTCTCCAGGAAGTTGCCACCGATGCAGTAGAGAGCCTCCACCTTGCCCCGGCGGGCCGCGGCCAGCATCTCCGGCGTGGTCCAACCCGGCCGGGAGGGCACCGGGAAACCCCAGAGCTCCTGGAAGCGGGCGGCACTGGCCGCGTCCACCGGCAGGCCGCCGGGCAGGACGGTGCTGTAGGCGCCCATCTCTGCCCCCCCCTGGACGCCGGAGTGGCCGCGGATGGGCATCAGCCCGCAGCCCGGCCGGCCGACGAACTCCCGGAGCAGGGCCAGGTTGACGATGGCCCGGACGTTGTCCGAACCCGTGGCGTGCTGGGTGATGCCCATGGACCAGACGAAGACGCCGGTGCCGGCTTCGGCCACCTCCCGGGCGAAGTCCTCCACCGCCTGCAGGCTGGTCCCGGCCGCCGCCAGGAGCCGGTCCATGGGCTGCGCCGCCAGGGCCCGGCGGTACTCGGCGTAGCCGCTGGTGGCCTCCTGGACGAAGCCCTCGGCGTGCCAGCCCCGCTCCAGGACGACCTTCTGTACGGCCGTCAGGAAGGCCCGGTCCCCCCCCACCCGCACCAGGAAGCAACGGTCCAGGAGACGGGTGCCGAAGAGGGCGGAAAGGGGGTTCGAGGGCACCCAGTAGCGCTCCATCCCGGGCTCCCGGAAGGCGTTCACCGCCAGGACCCGAGCGCCCCGGCGCCGGGCCTCCAGGAGGTACTTGGTGGTCACCGGCTGGTCGTTGGCGGGGTTGGCGCCGAAGAAGACGATCAGGTCGGCGTCGTACCAGTCCCGGTAGGAACAGGTGGTGGCGGCCACGCCCAGGGTGGACTTGAGGCCCGCCGTGCTCGGGGCGTGGCAGAGCCGGGCCGAGTTGTCCACGTGGGGCGAGCCGAGGAAGCGCATCACCTTCTGGGCGACGTAGTAGACCTCGTTGGTGATGCCCCGGCTGGTCAGGTACATGGCCGTGCGCTCGGGCGTGCAGTCCCGCCAGCGCGCCCCCACCTCGGCCCAGAGCTCCTCCCAGCCGACCCGGGTGAAGCCGGCCTCGCCCCGGCGCCGGCGCATGGGGAAGGGCAGGCGCCCCAGGGCCCGGAGCCCCGCCGAGGAACGGCTCCCCAGGGCGCCGACGTCGGCCAGCAGCGCCGGATCCAGAGCCGGCATGGTGTTCAGGCGCAGGAGCTCCAGGCGCACCATGCACAGGTGCCAGGCGAAGGAGCCCTCCAGGGTCCAGTCCCGGAGCCCGGCGGTGCCCAGGGCACAGCCATCGCACACGCCCCGGGTGAGGACCTTCCAGGCGTAGGGCAGGGAGTCCCGGTTCTCCCAGAGGACCCGGAGCATGCCGCGGAAGTGGCGCGGCTTGCGCTCGTGGAGACCGAAGGGGACCGGCGACCAGGCGAGGTCGCGGAAACGGCGGCGCTGGCGGGACATGGGGAGGTCAGCCAGCCCCAGGATAGGTCCCGCCTCAGGGCGTGACGCTGTTGCGGGCCCCCGGGGTTCCGTGGGCCGCGACCGAAGCCCGCCAGGAGGCGGCCAGGGTGTTGTCCAGCCAGGGCTGGTAGAGCTCCAGGGTCGGGCCCTGGCCGTCGGGCTCAGGCGGCCAGGGTGGATCGTCGTCGTAGGGCACCTGGTCCACCAGGACGCCGGCGGCGTCGTACAGGCGCAACAGCTCGCCGCTGCCGCTGAAGGCGAAGCCCAGATCGCCCAGCGCCGGCCCCGCGGCCGGGAAGAGGGCCTGGAAGGCCGCCAGGCTCTCGCACAGGACGAGATAGCCCCGGGGCGGCAGCACCGTGCCCGGGGGCAGCACGAAGGAGTGCAGGTCGTTGTCGTCCCGGAATACCCAGCCGGAGAGGTCCATGTCCCGTTCGGTGGCGTTGTGCAGCTCCACCCAGTCCCCGGGATCGAAGCCCGGTGCCGGGTTGTAGTTGATCTCGTGGATGACGATGCCGTCATCCGCCGGCCGGAAGACGACGACCAGGTCCAGGTCGCCGGGGGGATCCACCTCCACCTGGGCCTGGACGGGCAGCCCCGGGTCGCTCCAGCGCTTGAACTCCCAGCCCGGGTTGGCCTCGGCCCGCAGCCGCACCGGCACGCCGAGGAAGTACTGGCCCTGCCACGGCCCGTGCACGGTCAGCGCCTCCAGGGCGATGCGCCCGGCGCCGGGCGGCTGCACTGCCAGACGCAGGCGCCAGGTCCCGGCCAGGTGGAACTCCTGGAGGATGTGATCCCGGGCCACGGCCGGGCGCCGGCGCACGAAGTCGCGGACGACCGCCATGGCGTCCTCCCAGCGCTGGCGGTCGAAGCCCCAGCGCCGCATGTGCGCCTCGATCTCCGGGTCGAAGGCCCGGGCCGCCTCCTCGAGGACCGGCAGGCTGGCCGCCGGCAGGAAGCGGCTGTTCAGCCAGTCGGCGTAGATGTCCAGGAAGGTGCGCTGGAACTCCGGACTCGCCATCAGCGCCCGGAACAGCTCGGTGGACCAGGCCGGCAGGAGGAGGCCGTTCGCTCCACGCAGCATCCGCGCCAGGGAGGGGTGCTCCACGCCGTTCTCGCCGCCAAGCCCGAAGTCGGTGTCGAAGAGCAGCCAGCGCCAGCGCCCGTCCGGTGTCCGGGGCCGCCAGTACTTGATGTTGTTCTGGGGCCAGTCGGTGTTGGCGCAGAAGATCTGCAGGACGCAGTAGGCGGCATACTCCCAGGTGTCCATCAACGTCTCGACCTGGGCGTAGGCCGCCGGGTCCGTCAGGTCGTGGCTGCGCACGAAGGCCAGGAGCTCCTGGTAGTGCTCGGCGGAGCCCTGGACGACCTGGCCTCTCATCTCCAGGATGTCCACCGCGTCGGGATCCACGCCGTGGTGCTGCTCCAGGTACCAGCGGTCCTGGCGCTCCCGCAGGTTGTGGATGCCCCAGTACTCCCCGTTCAGGAGCACGAGCACCGGCTGCCAGGCCATCAGGTCCACACCGCCGCCCTCGACCAGGCGCTGCACGAGGGCGTCGCGCATGTGGGCGACGCACCAGTCGTTGCCGGCATTGCGCAGGACCAGGCGCCGGTAGTCCGGGAAGGGCAGGTTGGCGAAGAAGGGCCAGGCGAGACTCTCCGCGCCGTAGCCGCCCCGGGCGATGAGGCGCAGGCTCTTTTGGGGCAGCGATCGGGACCAGCCACCGTGGATCTTCATGCCCGCGCCCTGTTGCAGCACAAGGCGGCCGTCCGGCAGGAGGTACTCCAGGTGCACCGGCCGCTCCCAGTCCTGCCAGAAGTTGGCCCCGAAGTAGGGCGGCAGCGGGAAGTAGTCGTTGCCCTTGACGTAGATGCCGGTCTCGGGATCCCAGAGGTTCGCCGGGTCGGTGACCAGGGAGAAGACGGGCAGGGTAGGGGGAGTGGCGAGGACGTAGGTGGCCGTGCAGATCGGGCCGGGCCACAGCCCCTTGCGGAAGGCCCGGGCCCGGAGCACGTTCACCTCCCGATCCAGGAGCAGTGGCGCCGTGTAGACCGGATGCCGGCCGGTCGGTTCGCTGCCATCCAGGCTGTAGTGGATGGTGGCTGCCGGATCCGGGCAGGAGAGGGTCACCGTCACCGGCCCGGGGTGGAAGCCGCCGGCGGGACTCGCCGTCACCCGGGCCACGAAGCCGGGGCGCCCGTCCAGGGAGTTCGCTGCGCCCGGCGTCGGTTCCCGGAACCAGAAGAGGCGGGACCCGCCGTAGAGATGGTGGCCCTGGGACCAGTCCACCCCCAGCGGTCCGAAGTCCATGCGATCCACCGGGAGGCCCGCGGGCTCGGTGAGCACCAGGCTCTCCCCCGCGGCGTCGAGGCGGAAGCTGGTGTGCAGCACGTGCCGGGGAAAGGCCAGGCCGTCCGCCCCCTGGCCGCCGGGAAAGGGCACGGCCAGCCCCAGGGTCAGGAAGGGAATGGCGCTCAGGTCCTCCGGGACCCGCAGGTGGTCGTGGACCTCGACGGCGAGGACGTTGCGGCCCGGCCGGAGCAGGGTCCGGAAGTCCGGCACCAGGTGCCCTGTCACCTCAAGGCCCCGGAAGAGCCGGGCCTCCCGCTCGGCGTCGGCCCGAGCGCTCCAGGCCACCGGCGTTCCCGGCGCGCCCAGGTTCTCCCGGGCGATCTCGACCCCGTTCAGCCAGGCCACGAAGCCGTCGTCGCAGTCCACGTGCAGGTAGAGGGCCGTGGCCTCGGCGGGCAGCGACCCAGGCAGGTCGAAGCTGCGGCGCAGGTAGAAGGTCGGTGCCACGACCTTGGTGGCGTCGTCACCGTCGCCGAAGCCGAAACCCGAGGGTCCCTCGGCCCAGCCCGAGTCGTCGAAGCCCGGATCCGTCCAGCCGGAAGGGGGCGGCCCGTGGGGCGCAAGCCAGCGCCAGCGATCGCCCTCCCCCACCAGGGTCCGGCGCTCGTTCACGAAGAGCCGCCGGTCCTTGCCCGAAGCGAAGACCACCAGGCGGCCCCGGGGCGGGAGCACGACCCGGGGCAGGCGCCAGCGGAAGGGCTCCGCCGGCTCGTCGGAAAGGCCCCAGCCGGTGAGGTCCAGCGGACTCGCAGTCAGGTTGCGCAGCTCGATCCAGTCGGAGCTGTCCCCATCCTCGTCCCGGAGGCCGTCCACGTTGGCGGCGACCACCTCGTCCAGGACCACCTGGGCGGAGGCCGGGAGAGCGGGCAGGACCAGGAAGACCGCCCCGGCCGCCATGAAGAGAAGGATGGACCGCATGACGGTGGTGAGCAGGCTGAACGCGGGACGCCCAACCATAGCACACGCCTCTTGCAATGCCGGCGCCGGCGTATTACTGCAGGGGAGGCTGCCCGCCCTGGCAGCCCGTCTTCCCTCCCCCCGTCACGCAAACTGCAGGCTGTTCATGGCACGACGCCGAGTCCTCATCCTGGGCGCCGCCGGGCGCGACTTCCACAACTTCAACTGCCTCTTCCGGGAGGACTCCTCCGTAGAAGTGGTGGCCTTCACGGCCACCCAGATCCCGAACATCGAAGGACGCACGTATCCGGCGGAGCTGGCGGGTCCTCTCTATCCCCAGGGCATCCCGATCCTGCCCGAAGAGGAGATGGAGGAGATCATCCGGCGGGAGAAGATCGACGTCGTCTGGTTCTCCTACTCGGACATCCCCCACGAGTATGTCATGGACAAGGGCTGCCGGGTCATCGCCGCCGGCGCCCACTTCGGGGTGCTGTCGGTGCCCGACACCATGATCCCCTCCACCAAGCCGGTGGTCGCGGTCTGCGCCGTGCGCACCGGCGTGGGCAAGTCCCAGACCACCCGCTACATCAGCCGCATCCTCCGGGACATGGGCAAGCGTGTGGTCGCCATCCGCCACCCCATGCCCTACGGCCACCTGGCCCGGCAGGCGGTGCAGCGCTTCGCCACCTACGAGGATCTCGACCGCCACGAGTGCACCATCGAGGAGCGGGAGGAGTACGAGCCCCACATCGACAACGGCTTCGTGGTCCTGGCCGGCGTGGACTACGCGGCCATCCTGCGCAAGGCCGAGGAGGAGGCCGACGTCATCCTCTGGGACGGCGGCAACAACGACACGCCCTTCATCCGCCCCGACCTCCTGATCACGCTGGTCGACCCGCACCGGCCCGGCCACGAGCTGAACCACTTCCCGGGCCAGTGCAACCTGCTCATGGCCGACGTGCTCCTGGTCAACAAGGTGAACACCGCCGACCAGGAGAAGGTGGAGCAGGTGGTGGCCAACTGCCGGCGCAACAACCCCAAGGCGCGGCTGATCCTCTGCGACTCGGTGATCACGGTGGACGAGCCGGGGCTCATCCGGGGCAAGCGCGCCCTGGTGGTGGAAGACGGCCCGACCCTCACCCACGGCGGCATGTCCGTGGGCGCGGGCTGGTACGCCGCTCGAGATGCTGGCGCCGCCGAGATCGTGGATCCCGTGCCCTACGCAGTGGGTTCCATCCGTCGCACCTACGAGAAGTACCCGAACGCCCGGGGCCTCCTCCCGGCCATGGGCTACGGCAACGAGCAGATCCGGGAGCTCGAGGCCACCATCAACGCCACACCGGCCGACGTCGTGGTGGAGGGGACGCCCATCGACCTGCGGCGCATCATCCGCGTGAACAAGCCGATCGCCAACGTGCGCTACGAGCTGGCGGAGCGGGAGCCCGGCGTTCTCGAGGAGTTCGTTCGCCGGGTGGCGGGCTAACCGGCCTCCACCAGGGGCTCCTCGCCGAGGTAGGGGCACCAGCCGGTGACCGCCCGCACCTCGCAGCCGGCCTCGAAGTAGCCGCCACAGGCCAGGCAGGACTCTCCATCCCGGGGGCCGGTGGTGATCAGACGCACTGCCAGGTCCTGGATGGCCCGGCGCAGGCGCTCCACCTCCTGGGGACCGGCGACGTCGGCCAGGGCCTCGCCCAGGGCCTGGGCCTGGAGCCGGCTGATCTCCGCCACGGCCCGATGTCCCTCCGGCGTCGGACGGATGAAGACCTCCCGCCGGTCCTCGCTGCTGCTGTGCCGGCGGACGAGGCCGGCGGCCTCCAGCCGGGCGAGGATCTTGCTCGCGGCCGGCGAGCTGACGCCGAGCACCCGGGCGACCCTGCCGACGGTCCAGTCCGCGCCGTTGTCGACCAGGCGCAGGATGTGCAGCTGATTCGGAGTGAGCTGTCCCCAACCATGGCGCTCCAGGAGCCCTTCCTCCAGGACCCGGGAAACCGCGGCGGAGAGGAGATGCAGGGAGCGGAGGAAGGCGGATTTCGGCGGCAGGACTTGTCCGCCAGCCACGTCCCGCTGCCCGAGGGCTGCGCTGGGAAGCTCGTTCATGGAAGGGTTCCCCCGGCACCAATCATACCATGTCCGGGTGTTTTATTGCCGGTGGCGGAGGTTTCGCGACGGATCCGGGGGCCGCCAGCGACTATGGACAGGGATGGAGAAGGGCCGGCTGGACCAGCTCGCCGCGGCGGCCCGGGATGGCATCCCGGCGGCCGTGGAGGCCCTCTGGGGTCGATTGCGCCCTGTGGCCGCGGCCGTCCTCCTGGCCCGGACACCCCCGGGCTGCGAGGTGGAGGACCTCCTCCAGGAGGCCGCCAGGGCCTACCTGGAGGCCCTCCCGGCCCTCCGGGACCCCGCCCGAGCCACGTCCTGGATGCGATCCATCGCCCTGCACGTGGCCGCCGACGCCAGCCGCCGGGAAGCCCGCCGGCGCCAGCGCCTCCGCCGACTCGACGGGTCGGAGCCGTCCGCCCGGGAGGTGGCCGCCAGCGCCGCCGAGCGGGCCCGGCGGGTCCTGGAGGCAGCCCGGGCCCTGCCCTCCGAGTACCGGGAGCCCCTGCTCCTCCGGGCCGTCGAGGGCCTCTCCCAGGCGGAGGTGGCCCGGACCCTGGGCCTGACCGAGACGACCGTCGAGTCCCGCCTGGCGCGTGCCCGGCGCCTCCTCCGCAAGGCCCTGGAACGGGCGGAGGAGCCGGCCAGGCCCACAGCTGCAGCTCCCCACCATCTGAGGAACCACGCCCTGCCATGAACTCCGCCGACGACTTCGATCTCCTCGTCCACCGGGCCGTGAACGGCACCCTGGACGGGCACGGCTGGACCCTCCTGGAGGAGCGGGCGCTCCGGGCGCCCGAGATCTGGCGGCACCTCGCCCTGACCTGGCGGGACCAGGCCGATCTCGAGGCCGGGCTGCAGGCGGTGGCGAGAGCCCTCCCCCTCCCCCCCCCTGGAGCGGCCCGGGACAGCACCAGGCACGCCCGCCGGTTGCTTCCCTGGAGCGGCTGGATGGTCGCCGCCGGCCTGCTCCTGGTCTGGGCGGCCAGGCCCGGGCCCACGCCGGCGACCGCCCCCCCTCCGGAGGCCGCGGCGGCGCTGCCGGCGACCACGGCGGCAGGTGGCGACGCCGCGCTGGATCCCGAGCGCGCCCTGGCCCTCTACCGCAACGCCGGCCGGCGCACGGGCCGCCTCGTCCGGGAGTACCCCCTGGTCCTGGTGGAACAGCGGCCCGCTCCCGGGGGCCAGGGCACCGAGCTCCTCTACCTCCGCCGTCTCCTCGAGCGGGAGGTGGTAGACGGCATCTACGAGTACCGGCCCGACGACTCGGGGCGACCCGTGGCCGTCCCGGTTCGCCAGGCCTTCCACAACACCCAGCAACGCCTGTAGACGACGACCTGCCATGTACATTCCCTTGCCTGCCCTGCTGATCCCGGTCACCTTCGTGGCCGGCCTCTCCCTCTGCCCGGCCCAAGAGCCCGGGCCGGAGGACATCCACACCCGCAACTGGGTCATCGTCCAGGAGAACGACGCCGGCCACCGCCTGCGCATGGAGGACCGGGACGGCGAACTGCACGTCACCCTGGACGGCAAGGAGGTGCCCGAGGACCGGATCCTGCGCCGGGACGGCACTTTCGTCATCCTCGGCGAGGACGGCCAGGAGGTCCTGTCCTGGCCCCAGCCCTCCCCCCCCCACAAGCACATCGGCGTGATCCTCGGGGAGGTGGACGAGGCCCTGGCCGCCTGGACCGGCGTCGACCCGGGGCGCTGCAGCCTGATCACCTCGGTGCTCCCGGACAGCCCTGCGGCCGAAGCTGGCTTGCAGCGCTGGGACATTGTCACCGGCATCGAGGGCCAGGACCGGGCCACGCCGGGAGACTTGAAGGCGGCGGTGGCCGCATGCCCGGACGGCGGCAGCATCCGCCTCGAGATCCTCCGCCGGGGCGAGCGCCTGTCGGTGGTGGTCCGGCCCGGTGAGGTGAAGGAGGAGGAGGAGACGCCGCGGCTGCCCTGGGGCGACGTCCTGCACTGGGGACGTGGCGAGGAGCTCCACGAGCACCTGGAGCGGGCACTCCGGAGCCTCCGGGAGGCCGAGGCGAGGATCCTCCAGGAGGGGGGCCTCCGGGAGCTGCGCGAGGATCTCGAGGAGATCCTGCGGAAGAGCCGCGAGGAACTCGAGAAGGAACTCCAGCGCCTCCGGGAGGGGAGCCTGGACCGGCTCCTGGAGCCCGGGCGGCCGGGCTACCGCCTCTTCCGGGACCGGGGCCGGCCCGAGTACTTCCTGCTTCCGCCCGAGCCGCCCCCTCTCCCCCCCCCGGGGGAGGACCGCCCCCAGGCCCTGGAGGAGCGCCTGGACGACATCTCCCGGCGCCTGGACCGGATCGAGACCCTGCTCCGAGCCGGTTCCTGACGCCATCGCCTAGGATGGTCGGGTGCGCACGCACCGCCACATCGTTCTCCTGGCCCTCTGCGCCTTCCTCCCGGCGCCCTCCCTGGCGGGCCAGGAGGCCGACGTGGTGGCCTGGAACGGGGTCCTGCACACGATGGACGCCGCCCGACCCCGGGCCTCGGCCCTGGCGATCCGCGACGGCGAGATCCTCTACGTGGGCGACGATCGGGGCGCCCGGGCCTTCATCGGCGCCGGCACCCGGGTGATCGACCTGGGCGGCCGCTTCGTCCTGCCCGGCCTCCAGGACGTCCACGCCCACCTTCTGGAGGCCCTGCACCCGGCCTTCTCGGTGTACGTGCCCCCGGGCATGCCCCTGGAGAAGACGATCGGCCTCATCGCCTTCCAGTCCCGCTTCCAGGTGGGCAGCTCCTGGGTGATCGGCTGGGGGCACTCCATCGCAACCGTCCTGGACCACATCGCCCAGGGCGGCCGCCCGCCGAACGAGATCCTGGACGACGCGGTCCCCGACCGGCCCTGCGTCATCCTCCGGGACCCCCGGACGGGCCGTGCCAACGGCATCCTCCTGGACGGCGCCGGCGAGGTGGCCATGGACCTGGCCTTCGCGCCAAACCCGGAGCTGGACGACCTGAACTACGTCGCCCTGCTCCGGGGTCTGGAACGGGCGAACGCGGCGGGGATCACCTCCTATGCCGACGCCCGGGTCTACTGGAGGCGCCGCTACCACCTGGCCTACGAGCGGGCGCTCCGGGAGGGCACCCTCACCGCCCGGGTCACCCTCGGCTTCTGGGCCTATCCCTGGGCCGCCGACGACCGGCAGATCGCCGCCCTCGCCGGCCTCTTCGCCCGCACGCCCGGCTCCCTGCTCCAGGCCGGCCAGGTGAAGATCTACACGGACGGCGAGCTGGGACACACCACCGCTGCCCTGGAGGACCCCTACGTCTCCTCCTACCGGCTCGCCGGCCCCCGCGGCCTGAACTACTTCGACGAAACCAGGCTCACCCGCTACATCACGGAGCTGGAGCGCGTCGGCTTCGACTTCCACATCCACGCCATCGGCGACCGCGGCGTCCACGAGGCCCTGAACGCCATCGCCGCCGCCCGGGCGGTGAACGGCGGCCTGGGGGCCCGCCATCGCCTCACCCACCTCGAGGTCGTGGACCCCGCCGACGTCCCCCGCTTCGCCGCCCTGGGGGTCGCCGCCGACATGCAGATGTCCAGCGACTTCGTGGAACTCGGCAACCTGCCCTGGTACCGGGAGTACCTGGGGCTCCGGCGCACGGCCAGGCGCGTCCTGCGCCTCCGGGACCTCCACGATGCCGGCGCCCGGGTGGTCCTGAGCAGCGACTACGACGTGGGCGACCTGTCGCCCTTCCAGGGCATGGAGCGTGCCCTCACCCGGGGCCGCCAGAGCCTGCCGTCGGTGGACGACGCAATTCGGGCCTACACCCTGGACGCCGCCTGGGTCCTGCGGCAGGAGGACCGGACCGGATCCCTGGAAGTGGGCAAGCGGGCCGACCTCGTGGTGGTCGACCGGGACATCACGGCGATCCCCAGTGACCGGATCGGCGAGACCCGGGTCCTGCTCACGGTCCTGGACGGCCGCGTGGTCTGGCGGGCCTCCCGGTAGGCATTCCCCGAAGCAGCCCCCCCGGAGGCCCCTGGTCGGCTTCGGTTACCGGCCTCTCCCCATTCCCTAGGCCGGGCGGAGGTTCGACCATCCCACCATGACCCTGTTCTCGCTCCTGCTCCTCTCCGCTCCGCTACTCGCCGCTCCGGCCCCGTCGCCCCAGCAGCCCGGCAGCGACGCCCTGGCACGTCTGACCACGGTGCGACGGCCATCCCGCCCCCCGCAGCTGGCCGTGCCTCCGGCACGTCCCTCCTGGGGCCGGGACGAGGAGTACCTGCTCCGCCTCGGTTTCGAGAACATCTTCCTCGAGCGGGAGCATCACCCCGTGCTGGATCCCGCCTCCCTGGAGGTCCTGACCGCCAACCTGGGCCAGGAGGGAACGTTGCAGGCCCTGGCCGCCCTCGCTGCGGCCGCGCCCCAGTCCATTCCCCTTCGCTACCGCCTGACCCGCCAGCAGGGTAGCCACGGGCCGGAGGCGGAGGTGCTCCTGGAGGGCAGGGAAGCCGTGCCCGTGGGTGAGCTCGTGGTCCTCGCGGACCGGCGCATCCGCCGGGCCCTGGTGGACTTCGACGTGGAGATCGCCCAGGGCACCGCCATCGCCGATCCCATCGTCGCCAGCATCGTCACCGGGACCACCCTGGCCCTGGAGCTGCGGCCCCTGCCCGACGGCTCCTGGCTCCTGGAACTCCTTATCCGCACCGGCGAGGAGGGCCGGAACGAGGCCATCCACCTGGGCTACACGGCCATGGAGGGGCTGAGCCGGAACCCGGTGGCCCTGGAGGAGGCGGGGCTGGTCGCCCGACTCGTCCCGGGAACGCCGGCCACGTGGACCCTGCCCGGCCGCGAAGGCTCCTCCCTGGTCCTCGAGTTGACCCTCGAGGGGGGGGGAATGGCCCAGGAGGACCCGACGGTTCTCTACCTGCCGACTCTCGCGCAACCGCCGGTCGGCTTCCAGGCACCCCCCCTCCTCGGCCCCGGGATGGCGGACTACCTGGACGAGGATGTGGAGCTCCCCCAGCGCCCGGATCTGGAACAGGTCCTGGAGAAGTCCGCGCTGGCGGACCAGGCCTGGGGATCGGTCCTGGTCCACGAAGCCTCCGGAGCCCTGATTCTCCAGGGCGGCCGGGTCGAGGAGGTGGCCACCCGCCTCCGGGAGGCGGCGCTGGAGTCCGCCCGGACCCGGGAGGTCGAGCTCCGGGTGATCGTCGCCGGCAGCAGGGAAGGGGCCGAACGCGCCCTGCTCTCCTTCCGGGGACCTTTGACCCTGGACACCTGGGCGGGCTTCGCCGCTGGCGAGGTCCGGGAGGTCGTGAGCGAGTGGGACGTCGAGGTGGCCTGCTCGGCCCGGGTGGCAGATCCCAGCGCCGAGCTGGTGGAGGACGGCGTCCGGGGCTCCCTGCGCCTGCGCTCGGACGGGCAGGTGGACCTGGACCTGGATCTCTCGGTCCTGGAGGACATCCTGTCCCACGCCGTGACCCTGGGCCACGCCATCGTCGGTGCCAACGAGGGCGCCCTGCCCCTGCAGCCCGAAGAACGCCTGCGGGTGGAGGAACCGGTCCTGCGCCGGATGCACCTGGCGGGCTCCTGGTCCCCGGCTGCCACGCCGGCCAGGCCGGGCGGCGTGATCCGCCTGGAACGCTCGGCGACCGGTCTCTTCGGTCCGGGCAGCCGGGTGGTGGTGGAGATCATCCTGCCCTGACCGTCCTCCCCTGCCGGCGGCCGCCGTCCTAACCTCGGCGGCATGCCGGCCGCCGGTGCCCTCCTGGTCCAGCTCGGCTCGCCCGCCGCGCCGACGCCCCGGGAGGTGCGCCGCTATCTCCGGGAGTTCCTGGGGGACCCCCGGGTCCTGGACCTGCCGGCCCTGTCCCGGCGCCTGCTCCTGGAACTGGGCATCCTGCCGTGGCGGAGCCGGCGCTCCGCCGCCGCCTACCGGAGCATCTGGACGCCGGCCGGCTCCCCCCTCCTGGCGCACTCCCTGGCCCTCCGGGACGCCGTCCGTCAGCGTCTGCCCGACGTGCCGGTGGAGCTCGGCATGCGCTACGGGAAGCCGTCCCTCGCCGCCGCCCTGGCGGGCCTCCGGGCGGCGGGCTGCCGGGACGTGGTGGTCCTGCCCCTCTACCCCCAGTACGCCGCCTCCACCACGGGCTCGGCCCTGGCCGCGGTCCTGGAGCGGGCCGCCGGCGCCTGGGACGTGCCCCACATCCACGCCGCCCCCCCCTTCCACGCCGACCCGGGTTTCCTCGAGGCATGGCGCCAGGTGGCGGCGCCAGCCCTGACCGCGGCGGCGGCCGAGCACGTCCTCTTCTCCTTCCACGGCCTGCCGGAGCGCCAGGTCCGCCGGAGCGACCCCACCGGCGGCCACTGCCTCGCCGGCGACGACTGCTGCGCGGAGCCAGGCCCCTGGACGCCCTGGTGCTACCGGAGCCAGTGCCTGGCCACCGCCCGGGACCTGGCCCAGGTCCTGGAACTCGCCCCGGGCACCTGGTCCTGGGCCTTCCAGTCCCGCCTGGGTCGCACCGCCTGGCTCGGGCCCCCCACCGCCGCGCATCTCCAGGAGCTGGCCCGGACCGGCTGCCGCCGGGTGGCCGTCCTCTGCCCCTCCTTCGTGGCCGACTGCCTGGAGACCCTGGAGGAGATCGGCCTCCGGGGGGGGGAGGTTTTCCGCCGGGCCGGCGGCGAGGCCCTGCACCTGGTGCCCCCCCTGAACGCCGCCCCCCCCTGGGCCGAGGCGGTGGCCACCCTCCTGCGCCGGGAGCTCGCCGCCGTTCAGGCCTCCGCCCCGCCGCCGGCGACCGGCTCCAGCCGCACCGGCTCCTCGTAGTAGCAGGCCCCCTCGCCAAGGTCGGTGCAACGGGCCTCTACCAGGGCGTTGGCGCACCGGCCCCGGGCCAGCCAGCCGCCCTTGGGCAGGACCACCACCTCCCGGCGCAGTCCGGGATCGTGGCGCAGGCGCACCACGAGCTCGCCCCGGGCGCCGACGATCCGGGCCAGGGCGCCGTCGGGCCCGGCCCCGGGGGCCCCGGGATGGATGCGGGCCTCCAGGGGCCCGTCCTGGGCCGCCACCGGGTGCCACTGGCTGCACTGGGCCTCGCTCACCGAGACGGGCATCAGGAGCAGGGGGTAGGATCCGGCCGACACCGCCGGCGCCTCCTCGGGCTCGGCGGCCAGCAGGCGGGGGCGCCCGTCGGGCGTGGGGAAGCGCCGGCCGGCAAAGGCCACCCGGGGCGCCAGGGGATTGCGCACCGGGCCGGCCCGGAGCTCGGCCAGGCCGGCGCCCCGGTCGCCGACCCGGGCCAGGAAGCGCCGCTTCCACCACTCCGGATCCGCCGGGAACTCCTCCCCGAGACCCAGGCGCGCGGCCAGGCCGTGGACGATCTCCAGGTCGCTGCGCACGCCTTCCAGGGGGGGGACGACCGGACGCAGCTCGTGCAGCCAGTGATTGCCGTAGGCGCCCAGGAGGTCGTCGTCCTCGAGCATCGTGGTCGTGGGCAGGACCAGGTGGGCGCAGCGGGCGGTGTCGGTGAGGAAGGCGTCCACCACCACCGTGAACTCCCGGGAAGCCAGGGCCTCGGCCACCGTCCCGGAATCGGGCAGCATGGCCACCGGGTTGCCGCAGTCCACCCAGACCGCCCGGACCGGCGGGTCGGTGGCGGCGAGGACCTCCCGGCCAAGGAGGGGCTCGGGGAAGGAGCGGGGCGCACCCTCCGGACCTCGGATCTCGTCCAGGGCGAAGGCGCCCCGGCGCTGGTAGTAGAAGGATACCCCCCCCCCAGCGACGCCGACGTTGCCGGTGACCAGGCCCAGGG
>CAYMFV010000009.1:0-22735 GCA_964389745.1 uncultured Planctomycetales bacterium
GCAGGCGGGCGGACGGGGTCGCGGCACGCGCCCGGCCCGGGGGCCGGGTGGCCGCTCCGGCCGGGGCCCGCGGCCCGGCGCGGGGGCCGCGGCCGTGGATGCGGGGCTCCCGGCCCCAGCTGGCCAGGAGCTGGACCGCGGAGCGGCCCTGGACGTAGACCCCCGAGTTGGCCCGGGCCTGACCCTGGCGGTCCGGCATCTCCGGCAGGCGGAACTCCAGGTGGATGCGCTGGTCGCCCCAGACCTGCCGGGTCAGCAGGTCGCCGGTGCCCGGGACCACCTCCAGGACCCGGCCTCCCTCCAGGACCAGCCAGCGGGGCGGGCCGCCGTCGGCGTGCTGCCAGGCGGCCAGGGTGCCGTCCAGGAGCTCGGTCCGCCCGGTGACGAAGGGGATGGGCAGGGAGCAGGAGATGGCGGCGGCGCCGGCCAGCGCGGCCGCCAGCAGGACGGGCAGGAGCGGGCGGTGGGCCATGTCCGGCGGGGTATCCGGGCGGGAGCCGGCCCTGGACCGGCCCCGTCCCGGCCCCCAGAATAGCGCCATGCGCACCATCCAGGGCCCTGCCATCTTCCTGGCCCAGTTCATGGCCGACGAGCCGCCCTGCGACAGCCTCGTGCACGCCGCCGCCTGGGCCGCCAAGCTGGGTTTCACCGGCCTGCAGATCCCCTCCTGGGACCCTCGGGCCATGGACCTGGAGCAGGCCGCGAGCAGCCAGGCCTGGTGCGACGACTTCCGGGGCACCCTGGCCGCCCACGGCCTCGAGGCCACCGAGCTCTCCACCCACCTCCAGGGCCAGCTCGTGGCCGTGCACCCGGCCTACGACGAGCTCTTCGACGGCTTCGCGCCGGAGGAGCTCCGGGGCCGGACCCGGGAGCGCACCGCCTGGGCCGTGGACCAGGTGAAGAAGTGCCTGACGGCGTCCCGCAACCTCGGCCTGGACGCCATGGCCACCTTCAGCGGCGCCCTGCTCTGGCCCTACTTCTACCCGTGGCCCCAGCGGCCTGCCGGCCTGGTCGAGGAGGGCTTCCGGGAGCTGGCCCGGCGCTGGCAGCCCATCCTGGACCACGCCGAGGAGTGCGGGGTGGACTGCTGCTTCGAGGTGCATCCCGGGGAGGACCTCCACGACGGCGCCACCTTCGAACGCTTCCTGGAGGCCACCGGCAACCATCCCCGGGTGCGGATGGTGTACGACCCGAGCCACTTCGTCCTCCAGCAGCTCGACTACCTGGGCTTCCTCGACACCTACCACGAGTTCGTCCGGATCTTCCACGTCAAGGACGCGGAGTACCGGCCGACGGCGAAGTCCGGGGTCTACGGCGGCTACCTGCCCTGGGCCGAGCGGCCCGGTCGCTTCCGGAGCCTCGGGGACGGCCAGGTGGACTTCGGCGCCATCTTCAGCCTCCTGGCCCGGCACGACTACCCCGGCTGGGCGGTCCTGGAGTGGGAGTGCGCCTACAAGGACGGCCAGGTGGGCGCCCGGGAAGGGGCGGAGTTCATCCGCCGGCACATCATCCAGGTAGCGGCGCAGGCCTTCGACGACTTCGCCGCCTCGGGGGTGGACGAGGCCATGAACCGGCGGGTGCTGGGGCTGGATTGAGCCCGGCTTGACGGTTCCCGGCCGGGGGCTAGCATGGTCATCCGGCCATGAGCCGGTATCTGGACCAGCGCCCGCCCCGCCACCTGACGCCGGACGAACGTCGGGAATGGCACATGGAACAGCGGCGGCTCCTGGCGACCGAGTTCGGCGGCATCGACCGGGACGTCGAGGAGGCCTTCTACCAGCTCCCCGGCCGCGCCCTGAACCGGCTCCTGGCGGAGTACGGCCGTCGTCACGGCTCCCGGGCCGAGGCCTACGCCCGCCAGACCTTCCCGCTCTGGAAGACCGGTCGCCGGCGCATGTCCGGGCAGACGGCCCGGCGGCTCCTGGAACTGGTGCCGCCCATGCTGCCCCTGGACCAGCGCCTAGAGCTGATTCGCAAGCTCCGGGCCCGTCGCATCCACCACCGCGTCCGCTGCCGGGCGACGCCGGCCACCTGGCGGGACCGGGTGTCCCGGGCGGTGGCCGAGGTCGTCGAACATGGCCGCACGGCGCGGCTGCCCGCCGATCTCCTGCGTCTCGCCTCCTGGCTCGCCGACGAGGACCGCCGCGACCTGCGTCCCCTGCTCCTTCGCGTCGAGGAGGAGCAGGCCCGCCTGCGTACCGCCTGCCTGGAGCGGGAGTTCCGGGTCCTGGCCGATCTGGCCGCCGCCGTCCGCCGGCACGGCGGCCGGGTCGTCCACACCATCGAACTGCCCACCGGCAGCGTCGTCGTGGAGCTCCAGCCGGCCGACTCCACGTCTCCCTCCATCCTGCGATCCCCGCCCGGGGAAAGGACCTTGCCCATGTCACGCCACAACCCCTCCACCTCCCTCCAGCCTCTCCGGAACCGCAGCCTCCTCGACCAGGACCTGGACGAGCTGCCCGAGGACGACCGCCGGGCCGTCCGTCGGAGCATCCTCGAACAGCGCCTGCGCCTCGAGACCGAGGCCCGGGCCGCCGAGCACCGCTTCGCCGCCTCCGTCCGGGACATGCAGAGCGTCGTGGATCTGGCCGGGGCCCTCGACGAGCTGGACCGGGACTTCGAGATCCAGTCCCGCTTCCAGACGGCCAGCGGCCACACCGACCTGAAGGTCCGGCACACTCCCGACCGGGACCTTGTCCTGACCCTGGCCGGGCTGGCGGCCCTGGGCGTCCTGGCGGTCCTGCTCTTCTAGGAAGGGCCGTCCTACACTGCCCGGCGGCGGTCCCGCGGGGCCGCGGCACGGACAGGAGGGTTTACATGCCGAAACTGCAGGATTCCGCCCCCGGGGAGGCGCCGCGCCCCATCCGCATCGGCCAGATCGGTGGCGGTCCGGGCGCCTTCATCGGCGCCGTCCATCGCCTGTGCATGCGCATGGACGGCGACTTCCAGCTCGTCGCCGGCGCCTTCTCCTCGGACCCGGAGAGGAGCCGCCAGACCGGCCGGGAGCTCGGCCTGGATCCCGGGCGGGTGTACGACTCCTGGAAGGCGATGCTCGAGGGCGAGGCGGCCCGCCCCGAGGGCGAGCGCATCGAGGCCGTCTCCATCGCCACCCCCAACCACCTCCACCACGGGCCGGCGGTGGCCTTCCTGCGCCGGGGCTTCCACGTCATCTGCGACAAGCCCCTGACCACCGACTCCCGCCTCGCCGCCGAGATGGCGGCCGCCGCACGGGAGAGCGGGCGCGTCTTCGCCCTCACCCACAACTACACCGGCTACCCCATGGTCCGGGAAGCCCGGGAGCTGGTCCGCTCGGGACGGCTCGGCCAGGTCCGCAAGGTGTACGTGGAGTACCTCCAGGGCTGGCTGGCCGACCGCCTCGAAGCCACCGGCCAGAAGCAGGCCGCCTGGCGCACCGACCCGGCCCGCAACGGCCCCGGCGGCTCCCTGGGCGACATCGGCACCCACGCCTTCAACCTCCTGGAGCACATCACCGGCGAGCGGGTCGCCCGCCTCCTCGGCGTCCGCCGGGCCTTCGTCGAGGGCCGGCCGGTGGACGACGACGCCATGGTCCTCCTCGAGCTCTCGGGGGGGGGGAGCGGCACCCTCACCTGCAGCCAGGTGTGCGTCGGCCGGGAGAACGGCCTGCGCATCCGCATCTTCGGCACCGAGGGCAGCCTGGAGTGGGACCAGGAGCACCCCAACGACCTGCGGGTCTGGTGGAAGGACCGGGCGCCGGAGCTGCGCCGGCCGGGCAACCCCTGGCTCGGCGCCTCGGCCCTGTCCCTGGGGCGGATCCCCCCGGGCCACCCCGAGGGCTACCTCGAGGCCTTCGCCAACCTCTACCGGGCCTTCGCCCAGGCCATCCGGGGCGAGGCGGACCTGGAGGACGCCTTCCCCACGGTCGCGGACGGCGTCCGCGGCGTCCGCTTCATCGAGGCGGTCATCGCCTCCTCGGAGGAGGGACGCTGGGTGGAGCTGGAGGAGTGACCGATGCCAGGGGGACGGGGCCCCTCACCACCCCAGGGCCGCCCGGGCCTCCGGGGACATCTTCTCCGGGGTCCAGGGCGGGTCCATCACCAGCTCCACCTTCACCTCGGCCACCCCGGGCAGGAGGGACAGGCGGCGGATGACCCCGTCCCGGAGGGCGTCGCCCATGGGGCACGCCGCGTTCGTCAGGGTCATGCGCACCTCCAGGGTGAAGGTGGCCGGGTCGTAGCGGATGCCGTAGACCAGGCCCAGGTTGACGATGTCCAGGCCGATCTCCGGGTCCTGGACCTCCTTCAGGGCCTCCCAGGCCCGCTCCTCGAGCTGTTTCGGGTCGTTCGGGTCGTCCATCACGCGCTCTCCGGTCCGGGACGCTTGCGGAAGAGACCGCCCAGGAGGACGGCGTGGGCCAGGGCGCCGGCGGCGTAGAGCAAGGAGCCAGCCAGCTGCAGGCCCGGGTCCCCCACCAGCAGCCCCCCCCCCAGGAGGACGAGGCCGGCGTGGGCGGCGGCCCACTGCCAGGCCAGGGCCTCGGCGGGCAGGAACTCGTGGGCGCCGGGCACCTTGCGCAAGCCGAGGAGGGGGCTGAAGCGCTGCAACCAGATCAGGAAGGGCAGGATCTTGGCGAGCTGGCCGGCGATGATGCTGCCAACGAAACCCGGCAGCAGGGCCAGGCCCAGGACCAGGCCCAGGCGCTCCTGGAGACCGCGCTCCTCCACCACCAGCAAGGCCACCGCGCAGGCCGCCGCCACCGCCAGCCAGGCCGCCGAGGTCAGGGAGTGGAGCCAAGGGACGTCCAGGTGGCGGCGCATGCGCCGGGCGAGGATGGCCCGCATCTGCAGGAGGTAGGCGGCCACGGCCACCACCAGGAGGGCGGTGCCCGCCACCTCCAGGGGGGGGGTGCGGCCGAAGATCCGGTCCACCACCAGGAGGGCCAGCCCCAGGTTGGCGGCGGCCAGGGAGAGGCGGCCGAAGCGGCGGGGCACCCCGTAGGCGAGGAGGAACATCTCGGCCAGGCGGTAGGCGACGCCGGCGATGAGGAGCCCGAAGAAGCCCCCCACCGCGGCCAGGACATGGGCCCGGAGGGGCTCCAGGTGGTCGGTGAGGAGGAAGGGGCGGTGCAGGTTCCAGGCCAGGCCGAGGCCCAGGGCGACCGCCACCAGGAGCCAGAGGAGGGCAGCCTGGACGTGGACGCCGGTCAGGTCCACGGTCGCGGCCCGGCGGGTGGCGGCCAGGAGGTTGCCGGCCTGGAGGACGACGCCTGCCGCCGCCGTCGCCGCCGTCATGGGCAGGCCCAGGCCGGTGGCGTAGCCCCACATGTGCCCGGCCAGGCCGAGGCCACCCAGGAGCTGGAGCCCCAGGGCCACCCAGGCCAGGCGCGGCCGCGCCAGGGGCACCTGGAAGAGGACCGGCACCATCTGCAGGAGGGCGCCGAAGGCGACGGGCAGGAACCAGCCGAAGACCGCCAGGTGGGCCAGGCCCAGGAGCTCGGGCTGGAAGAAGTGGCCGCCGAGCCCCGGCGCCCGCAGGACCAGGGCCACGGCGAAGGCGACCATGCCCGCCAGCCCGACGGCGAAGTGCGCCGCCACCAGGCCGAAGGGGGGGGCGTAGCGGGTGGCGAGCCCGGGGCCGGGGGCGTTCATCCCTGGGCGCCGGGGGCGTACTCGGGCAGGATGTGGACGACGTAGTCGCCCTCGCCCCGCTTCGTGGTCACCGCCCGGTAGCCGCGCTCGTGCAGCTTGTCGTAGAGGAGCACCGGCTCCCGGTGATGGCGGACGATGAGCTGGGCGCCGGGGCCGAGCTCGGCCAGCTTCTCGAGGATGCGCATCATCGGCTCCGGCGGCTCCAGGCCCCGGACGTCCATCTCCACCGGGTCCTGGAGGGGGGGATGGGTGGTGCCCGGGCAGCCGCCGCCGCAGGTCTCGCCCCCCTCCGTGGCGGTGGCGGGCGGCGTCCAGCCCGCCGGCGCCGGGTAGAAGAAGACGTGCCAGACGCCGTCCCGCTCCTCGCTGTGGTGCGCGAAGCCCCGGGCACCGAGGACCGTGTACAAGGGCCGGGGCTCGAAGTGGACGATGAGCTCCACGGCCTCGCCCTCGCCGAGGCCATCCACGGCCTGGCGGATGACGTGGAAGGGGTCCTCGCCCCGGGCGAGGATCGGCCGGACGTCGAGCTCCCGGCTGCGGCGGATGCCAGCGTCCCGGAGGGGATCAGGAATGGTCTCGGGCATGGTCACTTGGTCAGCAGGTAGTCGGCGAGGACCCGGAGCTCGGTCTCGGTGAGGCCGAAGTCGGGCATCTTGGTGCCGGGCTTCACGCGCCAGGGGCCGGACAGCCAGGTGCGGATCTCCTCCCGGGTGAGGCGTTCCCGGACTCCGTTCAGGACCGGGCCGACGTCGGCGCCGACCCCGTCCAGGGTGTGGCAGGAGAGGCAGCCGTACTTCTGGATGAGCTCCTCGGGGGAGCCCGCCTCGACCTGGAAGAGGGTGCCCTCGGGGCGCACGGCGCCCCGGGCCCAGCGGGCCACGGCCCCGGGCGCCAGGCTCCCCTCCCGGGCGAGGAGGCTGGCCGCCGCCGCGCCGAGGAAGAGGATGCCGCCGGCGAGGAGACAGAGGCGGAGGGATCGGCGTCCATCCATGGCGATCCCGGAGCCCCCACCGGTCCGAGGGAGGGGCCAGGGCCGGCAGTCTACTCCCGGCAACCGTCCCGGTCGGCCGGCCGCCGTTCCCGTTCTTCCAGGGTACGCCGCAGGATCGGCAGCATGGCCCTGTCCTTCTCCCGGGGGGAGGCCTCCTTGATGGCGATCAGGGCCCGAAGGTCGAGGACGAGTACCTCCAGGCCCGCGCCGATGTCCACCTTCCGGCAGTCCGCCAGGAGCGCCGGGTGGTCCCGGCCATCCTCGAGAGCTCCCAGCAGGTCCAGGGGCCCGGCCACGGTCATGAGCTGGTGATGCCCGGGACCGAGGAGCAGCTCGCGCGCCGGCCGCAACCGCCGTGTCGGATGCTCCCGGTACCAGGCCTCGAGATCCTCGAGGGCCTGGACCAGGCGGTCCACGTTCCCCGGCTCTCGGGAGTGCACCACGTCCAGGTCGAAGGTCGCCACCGGCGCCCCCTGGAGGACGGCACCGAGACCACCGATGACCACGAAGTCCACCTCCCGGCCCGCCAGGGTGCGGAGGATGATCCGGAAATCAGTCCGCCGCGGCGACACGGCGCAGGTCCTCGATGGCCTCGACGGTGTCCTGCAGGACGTCGAGCCGCTCCGCGGGCGTCAGGGAGAGCATCCAGCGGATCAGTGTGAGGTCCACGCCCTCGGGATCCCGAACGGGTACTGCGGGCGTCCCGGCGGCCGGCAGGCCCGGGGTCCCGCCGCCGTTCACGGCAGGACCGGCATCGTGATGGTGTTGGTCAGGCACGACTCCCGGCCCAGCATGCCCCGCTGGATCACGGCCTGGGTGCTGAGGATGACCAGGGGCGTCGCCGGATCCAGCATGGTGCTGTAGGTGGCGATGCCGTCCGGATCGGCCACCGCCGTGCCGAACCACTGCACGGGCGAGAGGAGATCCAGGCGCAGGTTGCCCAGGGCCGGTACCTTCGGCCCGTCGCCGGTGCCGTTCAGGCTGTAGAGGTAGAGGACCACCTCGCCGGGGCGGGCGCCCTGGACCACGAAATCCGCCTGCTGCCCGCGAACGAGGGGCGACTGCAGGAACGGCTGGGTCGCCTGCACCAGCAGCTCCTGGTTGGCGGGAACGTTGCGGAGCACGGTGCGGAAGCCATCGGCCCAGTCGATGCGCACCTCGTCCACGACGGTGGCGTTGCCCAGGCCGAAGTGCAGGGTCAGCTCCGAGTGCCCCAGGTAGCCCTGGCCGCCGGAGAGGAACTGAACCTGGGTGCGGCCGCCGGCGTCCACCTCCACCCGGGTGCCGTAGCCCTCGGGCGCCACGTTCCGGTTGCCCGAGGTGTCGAAGCGCAGCCGCAGCCAGCCATTGCCGTTGTTCAGGTCGTTCCGGTACAGCTTCAGGGGGCCGCCGCTGGAGCTGATGAGGACGTCCAGGTCGCCGTCCCGGTCGTAGTCGAGGACGTCCATGCTCCGGCCCCAGTCGAGGTGGACCAGCCCCACCTGCTGGGCGACCTCGGTGAAGGTCGCCCCCCCCTGGCTGTGGTAGAGCATGGTCGGGTACTGGTCCCAGGGTCCCGGCCAGCCGTTGGTGGCGCCCAGGTCCATCCAGCCGTCGTTGTCGAAGTCGAAGGCGACGACGCCCCAGCCCCAACCGCCGTCGTAGACCCCGTAGGCCCGGCCCTCCTCGGTGTAGTTGTGGCCGCCCTGGTTGATGTAGAGCATGTTGCCACCGGAGCCGACGATGGGGTCGTAGATGTTGCTGACGTAGAAGTCCAGCAGCCCGTCGCCGTTGATGTCGGCCACCGTCAGCCCCATGCCGTTGGGCCGGTCCAGGTCCTGCACCGTCGCGCTGGAGTCGGTGAAGGTGCCGTTGCCGTTGTTGACGTAGTACTCGCTGGTGCCGGTGTCGCCGATGAAGATGAACTCCGGCCAGCGGTCGCCGTCCATGTCGGCGAAGGTGGGAACGAAACCATGGACGTCCTCGACGGCCAGGCCGATGACGCGGGAGACCTCGGTGAAGGTGCCGTCGTGGTTGTTGCGGAACAGCCGGTTGCCCTTGCTGCCCGGAATGTAGTTGGCCACGAACAGGTCCAGCCAGCCGTCCAGGTCGTAGTCGCCCCAGCAGCAGCCGAAGCCGTCGGCCATGGAGCTGCTCCACTGGACACCGGCCTGGGCCGCCACGTCGGTGAAGGTGCCGTTGCCGTTGTTCCGGTAGAGCCGGTTCTGACCCGGCCCGGGGGCTCCGGGGACACCGAAGCTGGTGATGAAGAGGTCCGGCCAGCCGTCCTTGTCGTAGTCGCCAGCGCACGCGCCGGAGCCCATCTCCAGGTCGGTGAGCCCCCAGGCGGCCGACTGCTCGCTGAACGTCCCGTTGGCGTTGTTGATGAACAGCCGGTCCGGAACGGTGCCGCCACTGAACACGAAGATGTCCGGCCAGCCATCCTGGTTGAAGTCGGCCACCGTGGCGCCGCCGACCATGGCCACCATCGGGTGGCTGGGGTCCGGCGTGTGGGTCATGGTCAGCCCGCAGGCGTCGGTGACGTCCACGTAGCTGGTCTGGGCGGCGAGGGCCGGTGCCAGTCCCAGGGCGGCGGTGAGGAGGAGAGCGCGCGGGGAATCGTGCATGGGGGGTGGGGAAGGGACAACGGGGACCCGGGTTCTGCACCCGTCCAGAGGTACGCACAATGCTACCACCTGGAAGGAGCCGCCTGCGGGCCCCATGAGACAGGACCGTGCCTCGCCTTCCCAGCCCTCTCCGGGCCCTCCTCGGCCCTGCCGCCCTCCTGGCCGGCCTCGCGGCCGCCTGCAGCCCCTCCGGCGGCCCCGCCGGGCCCCCCCCGGAGCTGCCGGTCCTGCTCCAGCTCCGGGACTTCCACCTGGTGGACCAGGACGGCGCGCCGGTGGATCCCGGGCGGCTCCAGGGCCGGATCTGGGTCCTGGACTTCGTCTTCACCCGCTGCCCGAGCGTCTGCCCCTCCCTGACCAGGGCCCTCCTGGAGGTGGTCCACGCCTGGCGGAAGGAGTCCAGGGTCGGCTTCCTGAGCGTCTCCGTGGACCCGGAGTTCGACACGCCCGAGGTCCTGCGACGCTACGCCGGCCTCTACGGCCCCAGGCCCCGGAACTGGCTCCTGGCCACCGGGGAGCGGGAGGCCGTCCGGGCCCTCGTCATGGACCAGGTGAAGGTGGCCATGGGCGAGAGGCCGGGCCCGGATGGGGACATCACCCACAGCACCCGCTTCGTCCTGGTGGACCCCGAGCTGCGGGTCCGGGGCTTCTTCCGGGCCCTGGAGCCCGAGGGCCGGGAGGCCCTGGAGACCGCCCTGGCGGCCCTCCTCCAGGAGGTCGCGGGCCAGGAGGAGGCCGGGACCGGGCCGGCCGATCTCTCCGGGCTGCCCTGCCCGGTGGAACCCGGGGCCGGGGAGGAGCGGGGTTGATGGAGGTCCAGGACCTGCCGGCCCTGAACGCGGGCCTGAACGCCCTGGCGACCGTCCTCCTCCTGGTCGGCCGGCAGCGGATCCGCCGGGGCAGGGAGGGGCAGCACAAGGCCCTGATGTTGTCCGCCTTCGCCTGCTCGGTCCTCTTCCTGGCCTCCTACCTGGCCTACCACCTCCGGATCGGCGGCGGCGTCCGCTTCCACGGCGAGGGCCTGGCCCGGGGCCTGTACCTGGCCTTCCTGGCAAGCCACGTCCTCCTGGCGGCCGTCGTCCCCTTCCTGGCCCTCCGGGTCATCCAGCTCGGCCTCCGGGGGGAGCGGGCCCGTCACCGCCGCCTCGCCCGCCTGGCCTGGCCCCTCTGGGTCTACGTGGGATTGAGTGGCATTCTCATTTACTTCTTGCTGTATCATCTCACGGACTCCGCTGCCCGGGCCGGCCTCGCCGCCGGTTGACGGGCCCGAGTGATGCGCCTCCCCCGACCTCCCCGCACTGTCCTCTGCCTGGGCCTCGCGGCCCTCCTCGTCCTCCTCCTGGCGTTGCCCGGGTCCCTGCCGGCCCAGTGCGCCATGTGCAAGGAGGCGGTGGACGCGGACAAGGCGGCCGGCGGCAGGATCGCCGACGGCATCGCGTACAGCATCCTCTTCATGCTGTCCCTGCCGCTGCTCATCATCTCCGGCTTCGGCCTCGCCCTCTGGCGAGCCTACCGCAGGGCGGAGTCGGACGCCCCGACCGGGTAGCCCCCCCCTGCACGCAGAATGGAGTACTCACAAGGATGAAGGTCCTCGACGGCCTCGGCCTGGTCCTGGTTGCCGCCGCCACCGCGGGCGGCGTGGTCCTGTTGAGTCCGGGCCGCATCACCACCCGCCACCTGGACCTGCGCTACGACCTGCCGCCGCTGCTCCTCGCCGACTACGACTTCGGAGCCGACGGCAACCACGCCCTCCGGGAGGGCCTCGAGGAGGCATTCGGTCCCCACGAACGGCCGCACCTGCCGCCGGATGCCGACCCGGAGGCCCTGGGCATCCGGGCGGACCAGCTCCTCCGGGGGCGGGAGCTCTACGTGCGCAAGTGCATGCACTGTCACGGCGCCAACGGCGACGGCAATGGCCCCACGGCCCGCTTCCTGGTGCCGCCCCCCCGGGACTTCAGCAAGGGCGTCGTCAAGTTCACCTCCACGCCCCGGGCCCTGCCGCCCACCCGCAGCGACATCGAGGCCACCCTCTTCCGGGGCGTCGCCGGCACCGCCATGCCCTCCTTCGCCGCCGAGCCGGCCGAGGACCGAGCCGCTCTGGGGAGCTACGTCCAGTACCTCCTGATGCGCGGCCAGACCGCCTTCCTCACCGCCTTCGAGCTGGACGACGGCGGCGAGTGCGAGGACTACGAGAGCGGTGACCTGGACTACGAGGAGCTGCAGGAGGCCGTGGCCGACTACCTGGCCGAGTCCTTCGCCAGCGTTCAGGAGCAGTGGCGGGAGGCGCCGGAGACGGTCATCGTCCCGGAGACGTCACGGCCGCGGCTGGATGCCACGTCTGTGGCCCGGGGCCGGGAGCTTTTCCTGTCCGCCCGCCTCGAGTGCGCGGCCTGCCACGGCGAGACCGGCGACGGCCACGGCCCGAACGTCTACGACGCCGCGACCGACAGCTACAAGCGGACGGACGACTGGGGCAATCCGGCCATGCCGGCGAACCTCAACCGCGGCCTGTATCGGGGCGGGGATCGGCCCCTGGACCTGTTCCGGCGCATCCACACCGGCATCAAGGGCTCGATCATGCCGGAGCAGGCCAGCAACCTGAGCGAAGCCGAGATCTGGGATCTCGTCAACTACGTCTACTCTCTGCGCTACGACGTCGCCGTCGAGGCCGCCAACTGAGGACCATGCGCTACTTCTGGATCGCCCTCTTCGCCATCGTCCCCCTCGCCGTGGTGGCCTGCTTCCTCTACGCCGCCGCCCATGGCGACGGCCTCTGGTTCCCCGAGAACGTTTCCTCCATCGGCCGGGAGATCGACCGCCTGTTCTGGCTGATCTTCGCCATCACCGGCGCGATCTTCCTCGGCGTCCAGCTCGTCTTCCTCTACTTCCTGTGGAAGTACGGCCGCCGGGAGGATCCCGGCCGACGCCCGGTCTTCACCCACGGGAACCAACGCCTGGAAACCGTCTGGACGATCGTTCCCGCCGGGATCCTCTTCTTCCTGGCGATCTTCCAGCTCGACACCTGGAAGCGGGCCAAGTTCACCACCATGGCGCCGGACGCCCCGCTGCACGCCCGGGTCACCGCCGGCCAGTTCGAGTGGCGCTTCCGCTACCCGGGCGCCGATGGCCGCCTGGACACGCCGGACGACCTGGAGCAGGTCAACATCCTGCACGTCTGGAAGGGCCAGGACGTGAAGCTCCAGCTCGAGAGCCGGGACGTCCTGCACAGCCTGTTCATCCCGGCGGTGCGCCTCAAGCAGGACCTGGTGCCGGGCATGAAGCAGCCCTACTGGTTTCGGGTCGTCACTACCGACGACGACCCCTCGACCCCCGACGTCCACGAGATCGCCTGCGCCGAGCTGTGCGGCTGGGGGCACTACAAGATGCGCGGCAAGCTGATCGTGCACGAGACCGAGGAGGAGTTCCGCCGGTGGTTCGCGGAAGCCCTCCGCCGCCAGAACGCCGACACCGAGGACCTCGGCCTCGTGGAGTGACGGAGATGACGACCGCCGACCACCCCCACCAGTCCTTCCTCACCAGGTACGTCTTCTCCCGAGACCACAAGGTCATCGGCATCCAGTTCCTGGTCACTGTCTTCTTCACCCTCGCCCTGGGTGGTCTCCTGGCCCTGGGCGTGCGCTGGCAGCTCGCCTATCCCGGCACGGAGCTGCCCCTCCTCGGCCGCCTCCTCTGGCCGGAGCAGGGCGGCGTGATGCCGGCCGAGTTCTATCCGATGCTCACCACCATGCATGCCTCGGTGATGATCTTCCTGGTCATCATTCCGGGGCTCACCGGCGCTCTGGGCAATTTCGTCATCCCCCTGCAGATCGGCGCTCGGGACATGGCCTTCCCGACCATGAACATGCTCTCCTACTGGTTCATGTGGCCGGCCCTGGTCTGCTTCCTGGCCTCCTTCTTCGTCGAAGGCGGCGCCGCCGCCAGCGGCTGGACCGCCTATCCGACCCTGGCCGCCATCCCCCAGGCGGCTCCTGGCTCGATGAACGGCCAGACCCTGTGGCTGGCCGGCCTGCTCCTCGTGGGCGTGTCCTCCCTGCTCGGCAGCATCAACTACATCACCACCATCGTGATGTGCCGGACGAAGGGCATGAAGTTCTTCCGCATGCCCATGACCACCTGGGCGCTGTTCATCACGGCCATCCTCCAGGCCTTCGCCCTGCCGGTCCTGACCGCCGCCCTCATCCTGCAGCTCCTGGACCGGGTCGCCGACACCGCCTTCTTCATCCCGTCCGACCTGGTGGTCAACAACCAGAGCGCCGGCGTCGGCGGCGGCCATCCGCTGCTCTGGCAGCACATGTTCTGGTTCTACAGCCACCCGGCGGTCTACATCATGATCCTGCCGGCCATGGGCGTGGTCAGCGACGTCATCTCCACCTTCTCCCGGAAGCCCCTCTTCGGCTACAAGCCCATGGTCCTGGCCGTGGCCGGCATCGCCGGCATCGGCTTCCTGGTCTGGGGCCACCACATGTTCCAGTCCGGCATGAACCCGGCCCTCGGGGCCACCTTCATGCTCTCGACCATGCTCATTGCCCTGCCCTCGGCGGTGAAGACCTTCAACTGGCTGGGGACCATCTGGGGCAGCCGCATCCAGTGGACCGTGCCCATGCTCAACGCCCTGGCCTTCGTGAGCATGTTCCTGATCGGCGGCCTGTCGGGCATCTTCATGGCGGCGACGCCGGTGGACATCTACATCCACGACACCTACTTCATCGTCGCCCACATCCACTACGTCCTCTTCGGTGGCTCCCTCTTCGGCCTCTTCGCCGGTATCTACTACTGGTACCCGAAGATGTTCGGCCGGATGATGAACGACTTCTGGGGCAAGGTGCACTTCTTCGGCTCCTTCGTGACCTTCAACTGCGTGTTCTTCCCCATGCACATCCTGGGGATGGCCGGCTTCCCTCGGCGCTACGCCGACCCCTACACCTTCGACCTGTGGCGCGGCGCCCAGGGCATGAACCAGTTCATGACCATCGCCGCCATCCTTCTCGGCTGCTTCCAGTTCATCTTCGTAGCCAACTTCGTCCTCTCCCTGGTCCGTGGGCGGAAGGCCTCGGTCAACCCGTGGCGGGCCAACTCCCTGGAATGGCACACCCCGACGCCGGTGCCCGGGCACGGCAACTGGGGTGCGAGCACGCCGGTGGTCCACCGGGGTCCCTACGACTACTCGGCGCCCGGCAGCGAGGCGGACGGCTACTGCGGCCAGAGCCTCCCGCTCCGGGAGGACAGCGTGGCACCCGCCTGAGGACGACTCGCCCGCCGGACCATGGAAGCCGCCCTGTCCCTCCCCGCCACGGCCGCCCCCCCCCGGGGGCGCTGGTTCCGGCGCGCCGTCCTGGCCTGCCTGGCGGTGGCCTTCCTGCCCATTGGCCTGGGCTCGGTGGTCACCAGCCTGGACGTGGGCATGGCGGTGCCCGACTGGCCCACCACCTTCGGGCAGAACATGCTCACCTACCCGGTCGCCGAGATGACCCGGAGCACCGGGGTCTTCCTCGAGCACAGCCACCGCCTGGCCGGGGTGTTGATCGGCTTCTGCTCCGTCCTCCTGGTGGTGACGGCCCTCGGCAGCCGCGGCCTGGCCCTCCGCCTCCGCCTCCTGGCCGTGCTCGCCCTGCTCCTGGTCAGCGCCCAGGGCCTCATCGGCGGCCTCCGCATCCTGGAGAACGACCGGGCCATTGCCATGGTCCACGGCCTCGGCGCCCAGGCGGTGCTCGCCCTCTTCGTGGTCCTGGCCCGCCTCAGCAGCCCGGTCTGGACGCACCCTCTCGCCCCCCCCCTGAGGGCGGGGGAGGCGGCGGCCATCGCCCGCCTGCGCCTGTGGACGCCGGTGGCCCTGGCGGTCCTCGCCGTCCACCTCTTCGCCGGTGCCGGCCTGCGCCACCAGCAGGCCTCCCTGGGCGCACACCTGCTCCTGGCGGTGGTGGTGAGCGGCGTCCTCCTCTTCCTGGTCCACCTCTGCCTCTACCACCTGCCCGAACGGCGCACCGCCGGCCGCCTGGCCCGGGCCCTGGTCGCCCTCCTGGGCGTCCAGCTCGGTCTCGGGCTGGCCACCTGGGCCTTCAAGTACGGCCCGGCCGCCGCCCGGGCGAGCACCGAGCTGCACGCCACCCTGGCCTCCCTGCACCTCCTGGCCGGCGCCGGCATCACTGCCCTTCTCGTCGCCCTCACCCTCGAGGCACACGGCCGCCTGGCCCGGGCGTCCCTGGCCACCCCGGAGGTGGCGCCGTGATCCGCGACCTCCTCGTCCTCACCAAGGCCCGGGTCCAGGTCCTGGCCCTGGCCGTGGCCGGGCTCGCCGCCTGGCTGGCGTGCCTCGAGGCCGGCGCGACCCTGCCCCCCCTCCGCCTCGCCAGCCTCCTCGTGGGCTTCGCCCTGGTCTGCAGCGCCGCCGCCGCCATGAACCAGGCCCTGGAGGCGGACGTGGACGCACGGATGGCCCGGACCGCCCACCGGCCGGTGGCCGCCGGCCGCATGCAGCCAACCCCGGTCCTGGCCTGGGCCGCCCTGGCCGCTGTCCTCGGCCTCCTGGTCCTGGCGGCCGGCACGACGCCCCTGGCCGCCACCCTCGCCCTGGCCATGCTGGCCAGCTACGTCTTCCTCTACACGCCCCTCAAGCGCGTGACGGTCTGGAACACGGTCGTCGGTGCCTTCCCCGGGGCCATGCCGGTCCTGGTGGGCTGGGCCGCGGCCGGCTTCGGTCTCGACTTCGTGGCCGGCATCCTCTTCGCCATCCTCTTCCTGTGGCAGGTCCCCCACTTCATGGCGGTGGCCTGGATCCACCGGGAGGACTACCGCCGGGCCGGCCTGCGCATGCTCGGCACCCGCGACCTGGGCAATCGGCTGGCCGGCCACCAGGCCGTGAGCTGGGCCCTGGCCCTGGTGCCCGTCAGCCTCCTGCCCTCCCTCCTGGGCACGGCCGGGATGGCCTACTTCGCCGGCGCCCTGCTCCTCTCCGTCGGCTTCCTGGCCGCCGCCCTGCTCTTCGGCCGGGGCGGCACCCTGCCCCGGGCCCGGCTCCTGCTGCACAGCTCCCTGGCCTACCTGCCCCTGCTCCTGGCCCTCCTGGCCGTGGACCGGGCCTGGACCCCGCTCGCCTGACCGACCTCCCATGGACGCTCCCCCCTCCTCCCACGCCGTCGCCGTCGCCGACCAGTGCGAACCCGGACCGCCGATCCCGGCCTCCAAGTTCGCCCTGTGGCTCTTCCTGGCCACCGAGGTGATGTTCTTCGGTGCCTTCATCGGCGCCTACATCGTGCTCCGGGCCGGGTCGCCGTCCTGGCCGGATCCCCGGGAGGTCCTGAGCCCGCTGGTCGGCACCATCAACACCGTGGTGCTCCTCGGCTCCTCGGTGACCGTCGTGCTGGCCCACGCCGCCGCCGTGCGCCACGAGCTCGCCAAGGCGAAGCGCTACATCGGCCTGACCATCCTCCTCGGCCTGGCCTTCCTGGGCATCAAGGCCTTCGAGTACTCGACCAAGTTCCACCACGGCATCTGGCCCGGCGGCCCGGCCACGGTGCCGGGGCACGAGCACTACCTGCCGGGGATGAACCTGTTCGCGTCCTGCTACTTCACCCTGACGGGCTTCCACGCCCTGCACATGCTGGGCGGCATCGCCGTCTGGGCGTACCTGTTCCTGCGCCGGCTGCGTCCCGAGCACGAGCGGAACATCGAGCTCACCGGCCTCTACTGGCACTTCGTGGACGTGGTCTGGATCTTCCTCTTCCCCCTCTTCTACCTGATGCCCGTCCGTGGCGCCTAGGAGTCCCAACATGAGCGAACACGCCCACGAACCCGTCGCCGTCCGCCTCTACGGCATCATCGGCGGCGTCCTGGTGATCGGCACCATCCTGGCCTTCGTCTTCGCCGACGCTCTCGAGCTGGGCTGGCTGCCGACGATCTTCCTCATCTTCGGCATCGCCACCTTCAAGGCGCTGCTCGTGGCCCTGTACTTCATGCACCTGAGGTTCGAGGGACGCTGGAAGTTCGTCCTCACCATTCCGCCCTTCTTCCTGTTCACTGCCCTACTGCTGGCCCTGGTACCCGACATTGCCCGATTCGGTAGCTACTCCGTCTGACCGGGTGGCGGCGCTCCCCGTCGCCCCCGACCGCCCGACCGCCCGGCCCGCCCTCCGGGTCGAGGACGCCCGCCGGCGCTACGGCGAGGTCCAGGCCCTGGACGGCGTTTCCTTCCAGGTCGCCCCGGGGGAGGTTGTCGCCCTCCTGGGCCCCAACGGCTCCGGCAAGAGCACCCTGCTCCGGGCCATCACCACCCTCGAGCGCCTGGACGCTGGCAGGATCGAGGTGGACGGCGTGGACGTGGGCAAGGATCCGGCCGGCGCCCGCCAGCGCCTGGGCTACGCCGGCCAGGAGGAGGCCCTGGACAAGCTCATGACCGGGCGGGAGTTCCTGCGCTTCCAGGCCGGTCTCGTGCACCTGCCCCGAGGAGTGATCCGGGCCCGGGTCCAGGAGCTCCTGGAGCGCCTCGACCTGGCCGAGGCCGCCGACCGGCCCTGCGAGGGCTACTCGGGGGGCATGCGCCGGCGCCTGGATCTCGCGGCGAGCCTCATGCACCGGCCCCGGCTGCTGATCCTGGACGAGCCCTCCACCGGGCTCGACCTGGAGGCGCGCCGCCGCCTCTGGGAGCTGCTCCGGGGGCTCCGGGCCGAGGGCACCGCCCTGCTCCTCGCCACCCACGACTTCGAGGAAGCCGACGTCCTGGCCGACCGGGTCGTGCTCCTGGCCCGGGGTCAGGTCGTCGCCACCGGCACCCCTGCCGAGCTGCGCCGCGACCTCGGCCACCAGGTCCTCGGCATCGCCTTGCACGAGCATCTCCGGCCCGGCGACCGGGAACGGCTCCACGAGCTGGTCCGGGAGCTTCCCGGCCGGCCGCTCCCCGGCGACCCGGGCAGCGCCGAGCTGGACTTCGTCCTCCGGGGGCCGGAGGGCAACGGCCACACCCCCGAGCGATGGGTTGAGACCGTGGAGGAGGCCGCCCGGGCCCGGGGGCTGGACCTCTTCCAGGTGCTGCTGCGCCACCCCACCCTCCAGGACGTGTACCGGGACGCCGTGGCCCGGGCCCGCGGCGAGGAGGAAGAGGTATGAGCTCCGCCTTCTGGCAGGAGACCCGGGTCCAGACCTGGCGCTGGTTCCTGCACAGCCGCCGCCGCCCCATCGTGGTCATCAGCGGCCTCTTCCAGCCGGTCATCTGGATGGCGCTGTTCGTCCTGGTCTTCCGGAACAGCATGAACACCGTGCTGGCCTCCGGCGTGGACTACCTGGACTTCGTGACCCCGGGGGCCCTGCTGTTCACCGCCTTCAACGCGTCCCTGAACGCCGGCGTCCCGGTCCTCTTCGACCGGGAGCTCGGCTTCCTGGACCGGTTGCGGGCGGCGCCCCTGGTGGACAGGTTCTCCATCGTCCTCTCCTCGGCCATCCACATCGCCGCCATCACGCTGCTCCAGTGCCTGGTGATCGTGCTGGCGACCACAGCGCTCGGCGTCCGCTTCCAGGGCGGTCTGATCGGCGCCGGCCTGGCCTTGCTCGTCCTGGTGATGGTGGTCCTGGCCTTCACCAGCGTCAGCCTCGGCCTCGCCTTCCAGTTCCGCCGCCACTTCGAGATGCTGGCGGTGGTGATGCTGGTGACCCTGCCGATGGTCTTCCTGTCCAGCGCCTTCGCGCCCCTCGAGCGGCTGCCGGAGGTGCTGCAGAACCTGGTGCTCCTGAACCCGGTGACCCTGGCCATCGAGCCGCTGCGCCTCGTGTACACCCGGGCCGACTGGTCCCTGGCGGCGCCGGTGGCGGACTCCTGGCTGGGCCCGGTCACCGCCTGGCACTGCCTGGCCGGGCTCGGGATCTACGTGCTGCTCCTCGGGTTGTGGAGCCGGGGGGTGCTGGCGCGGAAGCTGGGGTGACAAGACCGACGGTTGCAAAGGGCCATCTTCGCTGAGAGTGCCTTGGGCACGGGCTCCCGCCTCGGGGCGCACGAGCCCGTAGTGGTATCGTAGACGGTCGTTGCCATGGAAACCCGTGCATGGAGAGCCGAGACGGAGAGCCTAATCAAGGCTGTGGAGTGCTTCTACTCAGAGCACAGGGCCCAGACCCAAGGTGTCGAACACGGTATCGTCCAACTGCAGCTTCTGCTGTACGTGGCCAGGGCTCACTCACTCTACAAGCTGCTCCTCGATTGTGCCCGGCGGGGCTGTACCAACGAGATCCTGATCCTGGCGCGCCCCTTGATCGAGGACGTCATTCGCGGCTACTGGTTGTGCAACTCAGACATCGACCCGAGCATCGAGGAGAAGCTGTTCGCCATTCACTACGATGGGCGGCTGATGGCGTACTGTACGTTTTACGATTCGAATGTCAGGCGCGCCTGTTCCGATCCGACGAACTGCTTCTGGTGGCAGTCCCTACTGGATGATGTCCAAGAGCTCGCCCGCAACCTCCAAGTCAAGTTCGCCAGGAGCCAGAATCCTGCTGACGTGGCACCTATTCCGGAGCGCAAGGAGCTTTACAGACAGGCTGCACAAGGTGGAGTCGATGTGGCAGCAGTTGAGCCCCTCTATCGCCTTGCTTGCTCGGCCGTGCACCGTGACGGACACGACCTGAATCGGTTCTATCTGCCGATGCAACCATCAGGCCAAGTGTTGATCGATGAGCCCTTCGGGCAACCAGAGAGGAACTCGACAAACGCGGAGGAACTCGTCCTGCTCGCGGCCACATTGTTCGCCAACCTCCTGTCGAACGTCAGGCATGCTGCGGGCCTGCGAGGGCAGACTGACATCGAGGCAGAGGCGCGCATCGTCCACCTTCTCTCCAGGTAGCTACTCGGACCACCTGGTCCGCAGGTACGTCTCCAGCTCCTCCCCCTCCAACCGCACGCTCCCCGGCCCGCTGCGGACGTAGAAGTCACCCTCGGCGTTCTTCTCGAGGCCCTTCCAGCGCAGGAACACGGGCTCCGGGCTGCGCTGGCAGGCGACCAGGCAGACGGTCTTCCCAGCCACAACCTGGGTCTGCGGGTCGATGCAGGTGCTCGCCGGGGTGCCAAGGGCGTTGCGGACGACCTGGGCCAAGTGGCGGAGGAAGTGGTCGTCGCTCTCGAAGCGGTCGCACTCGATGCCGATCACCGAGCCGTCGTCGGCGACGCCGGTGACCAGGTCGCCGCCATCGGTGTTCAGGAAGGCGGCGATGGTCTTGAGCACGGCGTGCGTGATGTTCCGGTCGTCCTTCCGGCCCTCCTTCAGGTTCCAGCGGAGGCTCGACTTGAACTCCAAGGTCTTGGACTCCTGCATCCCGAGGAGGTCCTCCACCCGCCGGTGGCGGCGGAGGTAGTCCTCGAAGAGGAGCCGCTTCAGGGCCGCGCCGAAGGACTCGTCATCCACGATCCGCTTGTAGAGCTCGAAGTTGGTCTCGACGATGCCCTGCAGCGTGTCCTCCACCTTGCGCTCGAAGGCCAGGTGCAGGTTCTCCCGGGTGTTCACCCGGGCGCTGGCCGCCAGGGCCGGGTCCTCGTCGAGGACGTTCCGGATCTGCTCCAGGGTGACCCGGTGCTCCGGGCCGAGATCCAGGCCGAAGCGTTCGTTTAGCTCCTCGATGATCCGGGACAGGGGCTCCAGCTCGTCCTCCACCGGCCGCCGCGGCGGTCGCTCGGTCATCGGGTCCAGGTTCCCTGCCTGCCTCTCCAGCGGGATCCGTCCGCTCCCGGTCTGCTGGATCCGGTAGGACTCCATGTCGATGTTGCGCTGGACCTCCACGGGCAGGGTGTCCCGGTCGGCCGGAAGGAGGCGGCGAAGGTACCGCGCGAAGGCGTAGAGCTTCTCAAGGCCCGGATCTTCGAAGGGCAGGATCTGGGACAGGAAGGCGTAGAGCCGCACGTAGTCGGTGAGCTGGCCGCGGAAGTCCACCTGCTCGTCCTCCGCCAGGGCCAGGAATCGGGCCCGCACGGCCCCCAGGGCCTGGTAGAGCTGGTCCTGCGTCGCATTCCGGCGGAAGTACACCCTCGCAAAGGCCTGGACGTCCTCCTCCTCGAAGACCCCGAAGTCCAGGAGCCGCGTCTGGATGTCGTAGAGGAGGTTCGGGTCGGTGCCTTCCGAGAGCAGCGTTGTCTCGTAGTAAGGCGCGAAGGCCTTGCGGATGTCCTCGGCCTCGTTGGCAAAGTCGAGCACCATCGTGCCATCCTTCCCGGGGCACGTCCGGTTGAGGCGCGACAGGGTCTGCACCGCATGTACGCCACCGAGCCGCTTGTCCACGTACATCGTGTGCAGGAGCGGCTGGTCGAAACCGGTCTGGAACTTGTTGGCGACCACCAGGAAACGGTACTCGGGCCTGGCAAACTCGGCCGCGGTCTGACGTTCTCCGAGCACCCGGTCCTCGCCGGCGGAGTTCATGCCCGACTCCGTGTAGCTGCGCCCGCTGTCCACCACGGTCCCCGAGAACGCCACCAGGGACTTCCACGGGTAGCCCTTCTGCCGCAGGTATTCGTCCAGGGCCAGCTTGTAGCGGACCGCGTGCAGCCGGGACCGGGTCACGATCATGGCCTTGGCCCGGCCGCCGATCTCGCCCTGCACGTTGGCCGCGAAGTGCTCCACCATGATCCGCACCTTCTCCCGGATGGCGTGGGGGTGCAGTTCCACGAAGGACCGGAGCAGGGCCTGGGCCTTGCGCTTCTCGTAGCGCGGGTCGTCCTCGATCTTCTTGAGCAGTCGCCAGTAGGCCTTGTAGGTCGTGTAGTTCGCGAGCACGTCGAGGATGAAGCCCTCCTCGATGGCCTGGCGCATACTGTAGAGGTGGAAGGGCTCGTACTGCCCGTCCGCTCGCCTCCTCCCGAAGAGTTCCAGGGTCTTCGCCTTGGGCGTCGCCGTGAAGGCGAACATGGACAGGTTGGGCTGCGGACCGCGCCGGCGGATCTCCTCCAGCACCGCCTCCTCCACCTCGTCCTCGGGCGTCTGCGCCCCCTCCTCCTCGGCCGCCGCCTCCTCCAGACTCCGGTCCCGGAGGACCTCACGGAGGCTCCGGCTGCTCTCGCCGCTCTGGGAGGAGTGGGCCTCGTCCACGATCACCGCGAAGCGCCTGCCCGGCAGCTCGCCGATCTGCTCGGCGATGACCGGGAACTTCTGCAGCGTCGTGACGATGATGGTCCGCCCCGCCTCCAGCGCCTCCTGGAGCTGCCGCGAGGTCTGGTCGATGTTCTCCACCACCCCAAGCGTCTGCTCGAACTGCCGGATGGTCCGCTGGAGCTGCCTGTCCAGCACCCGCCGGTCGGTGATGACCACGATGGAGTCGAAGACCCGCCGGTCCTCGGCGTCGTGCAGGATGGCCAGCCGGTGGGCCAGCCAGGCGATGGTGAAGCTCTTGCCGCTCCCAGCCGAGTGCTGGATGAGGTAGCGCTGGCCGGCCCCGTGCTCCCGGGCGTGCGCCACGAGCTGGCGGACGCACTGAACCCGGATTTCCCACGAAGCTCTGAGCAGGAGTTGCAAGGAGGCGCACGGCTTGCT
>CAYMFV010000010.1:0-21955 GCA_964389745.1 uncultured Planctomycetales bacterium
CCCGACGGCGTCCACCTGGCCCCGGCGACCCTGGGCATCCTGGCTGCGGCGCCCGCCCTCCGCCCGGCCCTCCTGGCCCAGAGCGACAACCTGGGGCCGGCCGGCCTGGCGGCCGGGGAGTTCCTGGCCTTCGGGCGGCGGGCCGGCCGGGACGGGCCGGCGGCCCGCCTCCGGTCCTCCGGCGGCCTCTGCGGCACCCTGGACCCCCTCCCCGAGCTCCTCCTGGCCCGGGTCCGGGAAGGGACCCTCTCCTGGGCCCAGGCGGTGCGCCTCGGCTGCGAGATCCCGGGCCAGCTCCTCGGCGGCCGCGGCCGCCTGGAGGAGGGGGCCCTGGCGGACTTGGTGGTCGTCGAGGACTGGCGCGCCGCCCGGGTGTTCGTGGGCGGCCGGGAAGCCTCGTAGAGAGGTCCTGCGGCTGGCCCCGGGCGACCGGGAAACGGGCCTTTGGAGCTCCGGACCCGGGTCTTTCAGGTCTTTTCGTCTAACAATCTTTCCGGTGTCCGGAGCCGTGCGGCTTCGTTGGAGAGGCGGAAAGCCCCGGGTCGGGTCGGGTCAATGAAGGAGTAACCGCGCCGCTGGCGCCGCTCCTCAACGACGACGAGACCCGGAGACGACACCGATGCTTACCGCCCAACTCATTCTTGCCGCTCTGCTGCTGAGTGCCCCGGCGGTCCAGGAACCTGGCCTGGGGGGCTTCGACAACCCTTATCGCGTGCGTCCGGCCAGCGACGGCCACTTCGTGATGCACGCCGACGACCTGATGCCCGCGGTCGGTGCCCCGATGTCGGGCATCGTCAACCTGATGGGAACGGCCAACGGCGTCGAGCGCTACGCCGAGATCCCGGGCGCCGGCATCGGCATCTACCGGGCCGACGTCCGCATGTACACCGATCCCACGCCCGAGTCGGTGGCGGAGCTCATCCGCACCGGTCGGAACGCCGGCATGCAGGTCTTCCTGACCTTCGTCGGCACGCCCCTGGACCTGTCCCGGAGCCCCGAACAGGTCGAGCCGCCCGACTTCGGGATGCCCGGCTTCGCCAAGACTCCGCCCGTGGACTACGAGCTCTGGGCCGCCCGGGTGCAGGACCTCCTGCTCCAGGCCGAGAGCCTCTACGGACTGGCTCCGGACTACGTGGAGATCTGGAACGAGCCGGACCTGGATCTCTGGTGGACCGGTACCCGGCAGGAGCTCCTCGACCTCTACGCCGCCACCGCCCCGAAGATCCGCGCCGCCTTCCCGAACGGCGACGTCCGGATCGGCGGCATCGGCCTCGGCCGGATGCAGGCCGAGATGGACGGCGAGGGGCTGGTCCTGGAGGAGCTGCTGCTGCGGGCGGCGGAAGAGCAGATCCCCCTCGACTTCCTGTCCTGGCACCACTACCAGCTCGCCAAGGGCATGCTGTACTACGACACCATTCCGGCGCTGCGGCGGGCCATGCAGGACGTGGACATGCAGGTGGACCTGCTGGTGAGCGAGTGCGGCCTCTACGGCCGGACCGAGGGCAACCCCCGGGCGGAGGAGCTGGACACCAGCCCGGCCGCGGCCCAGTACGTGGGCATCCTGGCGAGCACCGCCGAGATGGGCCTGCAGGCCTGCCTGTACTTCTCGACCCAGGACACGATCGGCTGGGACCCGAACATCACCGACCTGAGTGGCGACGGCCTGGGTGTCCTCACCCGGCGCGGCGTCAAGAAGCCCGTCTTCCGGGCCATGGAGTTCCTGGTGCCGATGTCCCAGGAGGAGCGGGTCGCGGTGGACAGCCCGGACCGGGAGTGGGCGGTCACCGCCTTCGCGAGCCGCTCGGGGAACCGGGTGCGCCTGCTGCTGGCCAACGACACCTGCGAGCCGGAGTGGATCTGGGCCGAGGGCTGCAAGGAGCGGGGCGCGGCGCCCCGTCGCCTCTGGAACGCCCTGCAGGAAGTGCCTGGCCGTCCGACCGTGGAGGCCCTGATGGCCGCCGGCCTGGAGGCCTGGGAAGCCGAGGTGGTCCTGCAGGTCCTGCCCATCGCTCTCGAGGCCCAGGTCATCTACGACCTGCCCCGGCAGGTCACCGTGGATGTGGACCACGCCGGTGCGGTCAGCGTGCAGCGGGTGGTCCGCTTCAGCGAAGGCCACAACGACCCGGCCTCCCGTCGGGCGGAGTTCCTGTCGACCCTGGAGTGGGTGGACGTGCAGGCCGACACGAGCGCGGCCCAGCAGGCGGCCCAGGTCATCGTGACCGCGGGCTACCCCGAGCCCCCCGCCGGCACCGCGTGGGCTGGCCGGGATGCGGCGGACCTGGCTGCGGAGCTGGGGATTCCGGAGCGGGTGGCGGAATGGGCGGTGTCGACCTACGAGAAGACCTTCCACAACGCTCGCCTGGACCACGTCGACACCGTCAACAGCCTGCCGGCGGCCCAGCTCGAGGAGGAGACCGCGAGCGAGGCGGGCGTGGTCCTGGCCGGCAACACCATCACCGTCCAGGTGCCGAGCAACGGGCTGGTGGTCCTCGACCTGGAACTCCAGTGAGAGAACCGTAGATCTGCCTCGCATCGGCAGTCTCGTTTCCGTGGGCCCGGACAGGCACTCCCTGTCCGGGCCTTTGCCGTCCCCCGGCCCCCCAGGTCCACCTCCGGCCCGGGGAGGGAGGGGGCCGAGACCCGGACGGACGCGGACGGCTGGTACCGCTTTCCCGGAATCGCCGGCGGAGGGCGCATCCGCGACGAGCGCACGGGACGCTGGGACTGGTACTGCGGCGTCTGCGTGGGTTCCGTGAGCAGCGGCAACCCGGCGGATGACCTGCCCTGGAAGGACGCGCGCGTTCCCGCCGACCCGGAGGTCCGGGTGCGCCTGGACTTCGTCTTCGACCCGGCTACAGTGCCGGAGGCGGTACGGGGCGACTGACCGCCTGCAGGTGCCGCCAGGAGGTGTGTCATGCGGTGGACAGTGTTCTCCCTGGCGGCCGGTGCCGCCCTGCTCCTCTTCCTCGCCGGTGCCGGCGTCTCCTCCCAGGAGCCCGCCGCCGAGGCGCCCCCGCGGGTCGGCGTGTTCCAGAGGGCGCCGGTGCTCATGGCCTTCTACCGCTCTCGGTACTGGGCCGACACCCTGGACGGCTGGCGCCGGGAACTCGCGGCGGCCCGGGAGCGTGGCGACGAGGAGACCGTGGCGCGCCTCGAGGAGCGGGGCCGGGCGGCCCAGGAACGGGCCCACCAGCAGCTCGCCGGCGAGGCGACCTTGACCGACGTCCTGGCGCCCATCCTGGATGAACTGCCCGAGATCGCCGAGGAGGCCGGGGTGGGCGTCGTAGTGGAGCACCCACTGTGGCGTTCCCCTGCGGTGGAGGAAGTGGACCTGACGCTGGCAATCGTCGAGCGCTACCCGCCCCGGGATTCCCGGTCCCGGGACTAGAATCGGGGACGGAGGGCGGCCATGAACCCCTGGCATGCGGCGGAGCACGCGGCGGACCTGCGCCTTGTGGTGCGGGCCCGGAGCTGGCCGGAGCTCCTCGCCGAGGCCGTCGGCGCCTTCCGGGAGGTGGTCGGCGGGGGCCAGCCCGCGCCGCCCGCGGCGGTGCGCACCGTGACGGTGACCGGGGCCGACCGGGAGGAGGTCTGGGTGCGCTGGTGGCGGGAGCTCCTGCGCATGTGGACGGTGGGCGGCCTTCTGCCCCTGGCTGCCGACGTGGAGGAGGCAGGCGAGCGCCGGGTCCGGGCCACCGTCCGGGCCGCGGCCGTGACCACCCTGGACCTGTCCCGCTGCGCCGACGTCAAGGCCGTGACCTGGCACCGGGCCCGGGTCCAGGAAGGGGCGAAGGGCTGGGAGGGCGAGGTGGTACTGGACGTATGAGCGGAGTTCAAGGGGAGCAGCAGAGGTACGGCCGGTCCCTGGACAAGCAGGAACGGGACTGGGCGATGTTCTGCCACCTGGCGGCCTTCGCCGGTTTCGTCTTCCCCTTCGGCCACGTTCTCGGTCCCCTGTTCCTCTGGCTCCTGCGGCGGGAGGAGTCGGCATTCGTGGACTTCCACGGCCGACAGGTGGTGAACTTCCAGATCACCATGACCCTCCTCTACCTCGTCGGGCTGGTGCTCTGCTTCGTGCTGATCGGCTTCCTCATCCTGCCGCTCCTGGCCCTGTGGAGCGCCCTGGCCGCGATCCTCGGGGCGATCCGGGCCGAGGAGGGCCGGCGCTGGCGCTACCCCCTGGCCTTCCCCTTCCTGGTCGAAGTGGTGCGGCAGCGGCCATGAGCGCCGCCACCGGACTGGTCCGCATCGCGGACACCCTCTGGGAGATCCCCCGGGAGGGGGCGATGCGGGTGCCTGGCCGGATCTTCGCCAGCGAGGCGCTCCTGGCCGGCATCCGGGAGGACCCCTGCCTGGAGCAGGTCCGGAACGTCGCCTGCCTGCCGGGCATCGTCGGCTGGTCCCTGGCCATGCCGGACATCCACTGGGGCTACGGCTTCCCCATCGGCGGGGTGGCGGCCTTCGCCCCGGAGGAGGGTGGAGTCATCTCCCCCGGCGGCGTCGGCTTCGACATCAACTGCGGCGTGCGCCTGCTGCGCATCCGGGGACTGCAGGCGAAGCGGGTCCGGGAGCAGCGGGGCGACCTGGCCCGGGACCTCCTCCGGGCGGTGCCGGCCGGGACCGGTCGCGGCGGGCCCCTGAAGCTCAAGGCCCACGAGCTGGACCAGGTCGCCAGGGGGGGGGCGAGCTGGGCGGTGGAGCGGGGTTACGGCTGCCCGGCGGACCTGGAGCACTGCGAGGAGCAGGGCCGGGCCGCCTGGGCGGCTCCGGAGCCGGTCTCCGCCGACGCTCGCGTCCGGGGTGCGCCCCAGCTCGGCACCCTGGGCTCTGGAAACCACTTCCTGGAGGTGCAGGTGGTGGAGGAGGTCCGGGAGGTGGCGGTGGCCCGGGCCCTGGGCCTGGAGGAAGGGGGGCTGACGGTGCTCATCCACACCGGCAGCCGGGGCTTCGGCCACCAGGTCTGCGACGACTTCCTGGAGCGCATGGTCCAGGCCAGTCGCCGCCACGGCATCGAACTCCCCGACCGGCAGCTCTGCGCCGCGCCCTTCCGCTCGCCGGAGGGCCAGGACTACTTCGCGGCCATGGGCGCGGCCATGAACTTCGCCTTCGCCAACCGCCAGGTCATCACCCACCGGGTCCGGGAGGTGCTGCAGCGGCGCTTCGGGGCCGAGGTCGAGGCCGAGGTGGTGTACGACGTCTGCCACAACATCGCCAAGCTCGAGGAACACGAGGTGGAGGGCCAGCGCCGGGAGCTGGTGGTGCATCGCAAGGGGGCGACCCGGGCCTTCGGTCCCGGGCACCCCCTGGTGCCGGCGGCCTACCGGGAGATCGGCCAGCCGGTCCTGGTGCCCGGGGACATGGGCCGCTACTCCTTCCTCCTGGTGGGAGCCCCGGGCGCCGAGCGCCAGGCCTTCGGCTCCTGCTGCCACGGAGCCGGCCGCCGGCTGTCCCGGAACAAGGCCCGCCAGCAGGCCCGGGGCCGGGACGTCCGCGGGGAGCTCGCCCGGGAGGGGATCGCCCTGCAGGCGGCCGGCCGGCGGACGGTCGAGGAGGAGATCTCCGAGGCCTACAAGGACGTGGCCGAGGTGGTCGCGGTGGTGGAGCAGGCCGGCCTGGCCCGGATCGTCGCCCGACTGCGCCCCTTCGTGGTGGTCAAGGGCTGACTACGCCCGGGCCGCCAGGAGGCACAGCAGGCCGCGGATGGCGTAGCCCATGAGCACCGACCAGGTCAGGTTGACCAGGGTGCCGCCCAGGTAGTAGCCGGCGTCCTCCCGGATCTTCTCGCTGCGGACCAGGGACTTGGCGGCGAAGATCAAGGCCAGGCCGGTGGCCTCGCCGGCGAGGATGAAGGTCAGGGCCAGGATGTTCTCGCACTTGCCGATGACGGCGCTCGGATCGAAGTGCGGACGGGGGGGGGCGGTCTCGGCGGCTGGCGTCGCAGGGGGGGGGCGGCGGCAGAAGGTGCGGACCAGGACGCCGCTCAGGCCCAGGGTCATGGCGTAGCCCGGGACCACGACGAGGGCGCCGAGGAAGACGCCAGGAGGGGGGAGGTCAGGCATGGGGGGAGGCGGGTTCCTCGGTGGCGGGCAGGGTCCGGGCGAGCCAGTCCAGGTGCCTGGGCAGGTCCTCCTCCAGGGCCAGGAGCTCCCGGGCCCGGGCCTTGCTCAGGATCTCGGAGACGGTGGGCTGGGTCACTCCCAGGGCCCGGGCCACCTCCCGCTGGCGGTTCAGGCGCCGCCAGACCCGGACGGTCTCCGCCTGGCGCGGGGTCCAGGCGGCGGTGAGGACGGCGTGGAGGCGCAGGGCACCCTCAATCACGGCTCCGGCCTCCCGGGGCCAGCCCGGAACGGCCAGGGCCAGGGGGAGCTTCTCCCGGCGGGCCCGCTGGAGCGCGTCGGCGGCCCGGTGGAAGGCGGGGCCGTCCATGGCGCCGGCCTGGCCGCTGCCCAGGCCCACGTCCAGGGTGCCCCGGGCGAGGGCGAAGCGGAAGCGATGGGGCCAGAGCTCCAGGGTGAGGCGGAAGACCGCCTGGAGGGCCGGGCCGGGGCGGTGGAGGACGCCGGAGAGCTCGTCCAGGCCCCGAACCGACTCCAGGGGGGCGAGCCAGGGAGCGCCGGTGCGAGCGGACTCCCGGCGGAGGGAGGCGAGGACCCCCTCCAGGCGCCGGGCCAGGGCGAAGCGGTCCGGCAGGGCCCGGGAGCCCTCCAGGTCCGCCACCAGGGCCCACACGATCCTGGTCGGGCGGGGCAGGTATCGGCTTTCTGGCCTCTTCTCGGGTTCCATCGGCGCATGAGTCTATCATGGGTGGGCGCCCCGGGGGTGAAAATCGGCTCTGCTGCCAAAAAAGGCAAGCTATAGGCGTTTCTACCTTTGGACGCTCCGGGCCGTCCCGGAAATTACTCGGCCAGGATGCTCAAGCCCCCCGAGGCCCGGAGCTCGACCCGGTAGCTCCCTCCCGGTCGGAGCTCCATGAAGGGAGCCTCGCCGTGGATGGCCCGGATGCCCCGGGTGGCCGCCCGGGCGGGGTCGTTGGCGTACTCCCAGAAACGCTGCCAGATCTCCTGCTGGAAGGAGCCGCCCGGCTCCTCCAGGGAGTAGGCCGCCGGCAGGCTGCCCGGGGAGTCCAAGGGGAAGCCGTCCTCGGGGGCCTGGCCCTCGCCGAAGAGGCGGGTGAAGAGGCAGATGGAGGTGCCCCGGAAGGGGTCGCCGGCCTCCACTAGGCGGTCGGCGAACTTGACCACCAGGGCCTCCACGTAGGCCCGGCCGCCCTGGAGGAGGTACTCCCGCCCCGGCGCCAGGGGCCGCCCGTCGGGGCCCAGCTCGGTGAAGCGCACCCGGGTCCGGAGCCGGCCCGGCTGGTCCGGGTCCGGCCCCTGCTCCAGGACCTCCAGTCGGGCCACCCGCCGGTCCACCTTGAGGAGGCGCAGGGCCGTCTCCAGGGTGGCGATCCGCCGCTCCTTCTCCGCCAGCTCGTCGCCGAGCCGGGCGATGCGCGCGTCCCGGGTGGCCAGGGCCTCCTCGTGGGCCTGGAAGCGGTCCCTGAGGAAGAGGGTCCACCAGCCGGCGGTGCCGACGAGACCCAGCAGGGCGAGGACCCGGAGGAGCTGGAGGAGACCCCGGAGCATGACAGGCGCCGTCCAGGGTAGCGGGCAGGTGGGGGGGGAAGGAAGCTACGGGCGCCGGTCCCGGATCCAGACCTGGAGGGGCAGGGGCCAGCCCGTCACCGGGGCCGGGTAGGAGAGATCCCGCCAGAGGCGCCAGCGCCCGTCCTCCCGGAGGGCGTCCTCGAGGCGGCTCCGGAGCTCGGGGTCGTTGCCCCGCCCCAGGATGAGCACGGCGGCGGGACTGGCCAGGGTGGCGCGGATCCAGGCCGGGCTGCCCCCGGGGTGGTGCTCGTCCAGCCAGGTGGTGGAGCCCTCGGCCAGGAAGAGGTGCCGGTTCGTCGTGGGCCGGTCCGCGAGGATGGCCAGGGCGGGGTCCCCGAAGGCGAGCCACGGTGTCTTCGCCGAGTCGGGCGGCAGGGCGGCCACCAGCTCCTCGGCCTGGCGTCGCTGCCAGGCCAGGGGCCAGGGGGGGGGCACGCCGCCGGGGAGGAGGCCGGTGACCGACAGGAGCAGGGCCGCCGCCAGGGCCGGCCGGGGCGGCAGGAGGAGCCCGAGGCCGATGCCGCCGAGGACCATGACCGGGGCCACCAGGGGCTGGGTGTCCGGGAAGGCCTGGAAGTCCAGGAGGGACCAGAGGCCGAAGACCGCCGGGAGGAGGAACAGGAGGCGGGCCGGGCGGCCGCCCCGCAGGAGGGCGAGGAGGGTCAGGGGGAGGGCCCAGAGGAGCTCCGGGCCGGCGGCGTGCCAGAGGATGAAGGCCACCCGGAGTGGCTCCCGGAGGGCGCCGCTGCGACCGCCGCTCCGGGCCGCCACCAGGGAGTAGCCCAGGGTCTGCTCCAGGAAGGGGACCAGGGCGTCGGTCAGGAGGAGGGCGGCCAGGAGCGCCGTCGCGGTGGCGGCCGAGCCCAGGAGGAAGCGGGCCCGGGGGCGGGGGGGGGTCGGCCCGGAGGCGCCGGCGGCCAGGAGGAGCACCGGCCAGGCGAGGGCGGCGGGCTGCCAGCAGGCGGCGGCCAGGGGTGCCAGGGCACCGGCGGCCAGGGGCCGGCCCCGGAGGGCCAGGAGGAGGCTGGCCTGGAGGAAGAGGACGACGAAGGTCTTCGGCTCCACCCCCGTGGTCAGGAGGAAGGCCATGCCCCGGAGGGAGAGGAGGGCGGCGGTGGCCAGGAGGCCCGCCGTCCGGACCTGCGCCCCGGCGAGGCCCGCCGCCCGGGCGGCCTGCCGTCCCAGAGCCCAGGCCAGGAGGGCGAGGAGGCCGCCGGCGAAGGTCATCAGCAGGCGGGCCCCGAGCCAGTCGGGAAGGCCGGCGAGTCGCCCCCCCCCGAGGACCGGCGCCGCCAGGAGGGTGAAGAGGGCCGGCTTGACCTCGAAGAAGTCCCGGTGGGGCACGGCGCCGTCGGCCACCCGCCGGCACTCTTCCAGGAAGATGGCGCCGTCGCCCCAGATGGGGAGGGAATGGAGGAAGCCGGCGCCCAGAGCGAGCCAGGCGCAGCCCAGGAGAAGGACGAGAGAGGCTTCCAGGCGCGAGCGCATGGGAAAGGCCGGTCCGCCGGCACCCTAGCATCGGGCCCCGGGCGGCGGCAGCATCGGGGCCGTGCACCAGGCCCTCCCGGAGCAGCCGGGCCTGCCGGCCCGCCATCCCCTGTGGCAGGACCCCCAGGTCGCCGCCCTCCTGGCGGCCTGGCCACGGGAGCGCGTCCAGGGCGAGCTGGACGGTATCCTGGAACTCTGGGGTGCCATCGACCTGCGGGCGGTCATCCGCTGGCGCTGGAACCCCCGGCTGCGCACCACGGTGGGGCGGGCCCACCTGGAGGACCTGCTCCTGGAACTCAACCCCCGCCTCCTGGCCCGGCACCCGGAGGAGCTCCGGCCGGTCCTGGCCCACGAGGCCGGCCACCTGGTGGTGCAGCGCTACTTCGGCCGCCAGCCCGCCCACGGCCGGATCTGGAAGGCCCTCATGCGCCGGGCCGGCTGCTCCGCCCGGGCCACCCACCGCCTGGACACCCGGGGCCTGCGGCGGCGGCGCCGGCGCCGGCGGTACACCACCCGGCGCGCCCTTCCGCTCCTGGCCTTCTGGCTGGCCGCGGCCACCGTCGTGGTCGGACTCGGGGCGTGCACGGTGAAGGGCCCAAGCCACGGGCGGAGTCGGGCGCTCCAGGAATGGGAGCAGCAGGTGGAGGAGCGGCGGGCCCGCGGGAGGGCGATCATCGCCAGGATGCGGCAGGCCTGCGCCGACTGTCTCGCCTACGAGGGCACGGCGCAGGTCCAGGTGGACGTGGTCGAGTGGCAGCGGGATCCCGCGCCGGACCGGCGAGCAGGCATGGACACCGCCAGCACCGGGGGCATCCTCCCGCGGTTGCTCCTCGCGAGCCGGCTGGATGCCCTGGGGCGGTGGCACTTCTTCCAGGCCGAGCACGTGCAGGACGTGGTCGTCGATGGTGTCCGCCTCCACATCGTGGAGGGTGACGAGCTCTTCCTGGGACGGACGACCCTGTGGATCGAGGAGGAGACCGGCCTCCTCCGCCGCATCCACGCCGTGCAGTGGGGAAACGGCGAGGTGCGGTGCACGGAGGTGGACTTCACCGGCAGCCTCACGCCGTCCCCCGAGCCGCCGTCGGATGCGTCCCAGTGGGCGGACATCTGGGACGCCTCGTACTGGGAGGACCTCTGACCGGCGCTCCACCACCGCCGGCCACGACACCGGCATCGCAGTCCGGGCCTCCCGAGGCACGCCGGGCTCCCTGCTAGACTTTTCCGGCCATGGCGGAGCCCCCCGTGCCCCAGGAGCCGCTCTTCTTCCGGCGGCTCGCCCTGGAGAAGGTGTGGGGCGGCCGCCGGCTGGCCCGACGCCTGGGGCTGGACTTCCCTGGTCCCCTGGGGGAGACCTGGGAGCTCTCCGACTACCCTGGCCAGGAGACCGCGGTACGGGGCGGGCCCTGGGACGGCCGCTCCCTCCGGGAGCTGATGGCGGCCCACGGCGACTTCCTCCTGGGTCGCTCCCGGCCGACCCGGGACGGCCGCTTCCCCCTGCTGGTGAAGTTCATCGACGCCGCCCGGGACCTCTCGGTGCAGATCCATCCCCCCGACGGGCCCCTGTCGCCCACCGGGGTGGGCAAGACCGAGGCCTGGTACGTCCTCGAGACCGAGCCGGGGGCCGAGGTCGTCTGCGGCCTGGCACCGGGCACCTCCCCGGAGGTCTTCGCCGCCGAGGCCGGGGACTCACGGGTGCGCCGGCACCTCCACGGCGTCCCGGTCCAGCCCGGGGACTGCGTCTTCGTGCCGGCCGGCCAGACCCACGCCATCCGGGCCGGGGTGGTCCTGTGCGAGGTCCAGCAGACCTCCGACGTCACGTACCGGATGTACGACTGGGACCGGGTCGGTCTCGACGGGAAGCCCCGGGAGACCCACCTGGAGCAGGCCCTGGCGGTGGTGGACCACGGCCTCGGCCCCGGCCGGGTCATCCGCCCCGACTTCCCCCCCGCCACCCGGGGGGCCAGCGTCGCTCCCCTGGTGACCTGCCCCTACTTCCACCTCCAGCTCGTCCGGGTCGAGGGTCCGGCCCGGCACGCGGCCGCCGGCCTGGCCCGGGTCCTGGCGGTGGTCGGCGGCCGGGGCGAGCTCCTGGCCCCGGGCACCGCGCCCCGGCCCCTGGCCTTTGGCGACGTCCTCCTCCTCCCCGGGGGCCTGGCGGCGGAGGTCGAGGTCCGCCCCGACCGGGAGGGCCTGGAGATCCTCGAGGGCATCGCCCGCTGACGCCATGGCCCGGAAGTCCCCCCGACGCCGGCGCCCCCAGCCGCCGCCCCGTCCCGAGCCCCGGGTCTCGCCCCGGGCCCGGCGCCGGGCCCACGCCCTCGTGGCCGCCCAGGAGGACCGGGCCGCCCGCCTGCCCGGCGAGGCCCCGCCGGCCGCCGGCGTGCGCCTGAACCGCTGGCTGGCCGAGCGGGGGGTGGCCAGCCGCCGGGGCGCCGACACCCTCATCCAGGGGGGGGCGGTCGAGGTCAACGGCGAGATCGTCCTCACCCCCGGCCGGCGGATCCGCCCCGGCGACGTGGTCAGTGTGAACGGCACCCGGGTGAAGGAGGTGCCCCGGCTCTACTACGCCTTCCACAAGCCGAAGGGGGTGGTCTGCACCGACAGCCCCCGGGAGGTCCGGCCCCGGGTCCGGGACCTGGTGGAGCCCCTGGTGCCGGCCCGGGTGTACACCATCGGCCGCCTGGACGAGGACTCCGAGGGCCTGCTGCTCCTGACCAACGACGGGGACTTCGCCAACTTCGTGGCCCATCCCCGCTACGGCGTGCCCCGGACCTACGTCGTCAAGGTGGGGGGGGCGATGACCGGCGAGGCCCTGGCCCGCCTCCGGGAGGGCGTCCACCTGGCCGAGGGCCGGGTGGTGCCGGGCAGGGTCCGGATGGTGAAGCGGACCTCCCAGACCACGACCCTGGAGGTGGTCATCCAGGAGGGGGTGAACCGGGAGATCCGGCGCATGCTGGCCCGGGTCGGCTACCGGGTGAAGGCCCTGAAGCGGGTCCGCATCGGTCCCGTCGGCCTGACCGGCATCCCCCGTGGGGGGCTGCGACCCCTCACCGCCGCCGAGCGGGACGCCCTCCTGGCCATCGCCCGGGGCGAGGACGAGGCGGCGGTGGAGGCGGCGGTGCACCGGGCCCGGCAGAGCCGCCCGCCCCGGGCCCGGCGGGCGGCGCCGGCCCGGCGCCAGGGCGGCCGGAGGGGGGGAGGCTAGGGGACCGTGCTGCGCTTCGACCACATGGTCCGGGACCCGGTGCACGGGGACATCCCCCTGACCGCCGAGGAGCTGCGCATCCTCGACACCTTCGAGATGCAGCGGCTCCGGAACATCCGCCAGCTCGGGACGGCCTACCTGGTCTATCCCGGGGCCCAGCACACCCGCTTCGAGCACTCGGTCGGCACCGCCCACCTCCTGGCCCGGCTGGCTGCCGAGGTCAACCACGCCAGGGACCGGGAGGGGGGAGCCATCCTCGGGGGCTACGACGACCACGAGGTGCGCATCCTCCGCCTGGCGGCCCTGGTCCACGACGCCACCCACGTCCCCTTCGGTCACAACATCGAGGACCAGACCGGGCTCCTGCCCAGGCACGACACGCCGGAGCGCTTCCAGCGCCTGCTCTCGGACGACACCGACCTGGGCCGGGTGCTCCGGGCCACGGGCGTCCGGGACCAGGTCCTCGGGGTGCTGGCGCCGGCGGCGGTGCCCGAGCACCAGCGGCCGCCGGGCCACTGGACCTCCCTCGTGTCGGGGACCATCGACGCCGACATGCTGGACTACCTGGCCCGGGACGCTCTCTTCACCGGGTTGCGGCTCCAGTACGACGACCGCATCTTCAGCATGTTCCGGGTGGAGCGGCGCACCCAGCGCCTCTACGTGGACCTGACCCGCCGGGGCTACCTCCGGGAGGCGCTCCTCTCCGAGGTCATCCGCTGCCTGGAGGCCCGCTACTACTTCAGCGAGCGGGTCTACTACCACCACGCCAAGATCTCCTCGGGGGCCCTGGTGGCCAAGGCGGTGGAGCTGGCCCTGCTCCACGGCGTCCTGCGCTTCGAGGAGCTGCAGCGGACCACCGACGCCGGCCTCTTCGACCTCCTGGAGCGGGCCCGGCCCGCCGACCCCGCCGCCCGGCGCCGGCTGCGCCTCTACCTGGAGGCCTTCCGCAGCCGCCGCCTGCCCAAGCGGGTGGCCATCTACCCGGTCTACGCCAACCGGGAGATCCAGGAGGACCTCATCCGCCGCTTCTTCGGGGCGGGCAGCGCCGAGGAGCGGCGCCGGGTGGAGGAGCGCCTCGGCGAGGGCGTCCGCTTCGCCGTCGGCCGGGACGTCCCGGTCCTCCTCTACTGCCCCGCCGGCCACATGCAGCTCAAGCAGGCCCGGATCCTGGCCCGCTGGCCCGACCGGGCCGAGCTGGTGCCCCTCCGGGAGCTGGCCGGGGAGCTGCCCCGGCTGGCGGATCTCGAGCGCAGCTACGGACGTATGTGGAAGTTCTATGTGATGGCCCTGACCGAGGACTCCCGGGCCCTGGCAGCCCTCCGGGAGCTCTGCCAGGAGGAGTTCCCGGGGGCTGTGAACGTCCTGGCGGCCCCAGAAGGGAACGTGCTACCGGTCTTGCGACCGCCGCTATAGTGGGCCGCCATGGCCCCGGTCCGGGGCGTCCACATCCCCCGCAAGTCCCCCTGGCACCGCCCTGGACACACAGTCGATGAGGAGAGCCGTGTTGTTGACCGCCCTGCTGCTGGCCCTCCCCTACGGGTCGGGTACCGCCGCCCCGGCTCCCCCCTTGCGTCCCTCCCTGGGAGACCGGGACACCCTCCCCCTCTCGGCCTCCGCCGAGACCCTGGTCTTCGTCGGCCTGGCCGGCGACCAGGTGGCCGGCTCCGGCCGGGCCCTGGTGGAGGACTTCCTGGCCAAGGACTGGGGGGTCACCCTGGTCGGCGAGCCCGTCCGCAGCCTGGCCACCCGGGACCGGGCGGTCTTCGCCGTGCGGACCGCGGACGACCCCGGCACGAGCCTGCGCAGGCAGCGCCGGGTCCTCAAGCGCCACCGGCTGCAGGCCGAGCAGCTCCAGGTCACGGCCCTCGCTCTCCTGGGCAACTACTCCTACAGCCAGCTCCAGACGGCCCTGCGCAGCGTCGAGCGCCGGGAGGACAAGATCTGGGCCTTTTTCATCGACAACCGGGAGAACGTGATCTGGGCCTTCCACGAGGCGAAGCTGGATCCGGACGGGGTCCTCGACGCCATCCGCAGGGCCCGGATCAAGGTCAGCTTCTACCACCAGGAGCTCGAGCTCGAGGCCGGCGGCGGGACCGACGTCGAGACCCTGGCCGGCCAGGCCCGGGACCGCCTCGACCTGGTGGGGGCCACGGCCCGGGACGGCTCCCTGGTCCTGGACCTCTACCTCCGGGGCGTGGGCTCCTTCCTGGCCCTCCAGCGGGGCCGGAAGACGGTGGCCTGTCCGGACGTGCTGCCTTTCCTGCGCGAAGTCCCGGCCAGCGACCTGGCCTGGAAGGTGACCCTGGACAACCGGGGCTACCCCTTCGTGAACTGAAGCCCGGCCCGCCAGCGGCGGGAGTCGGGCGTCAGGCCTGGCGCAGGGCCGCCAGGCGGGCGGCCATCCGGCCAAGGGCCTCCTCCAGGACCTCGTCGGCGGCGGCGAAGGACAGGCGCAGGGCCTCGGGGGTGCCGAAGGCCTCCCCGGCGATGGTGGCCACCTGGTCGGCCTCCAGGAGGACCTCCACCAGGTCGGCGCCGGAGCGCAGCACCCGGCCTGTGGCCGGATCCTGCATGCCCAGGCAGGCGCCGAGGCGGGGGAAGGCGTAGAAGGCGCCCCGGGGCTCGGTGACGGTGAGCCCCGGCATCCGCCGGAGGGCCTCCACCACCAGCCGGCGGCGGCGCTCGAAGGCCTGGCGCATGGCCTCCCGCTCCTCGCCGCCATTGCGCAGGGCCCAGACCGAGGCCCCCTGGGAGATGGCGTGGGGGGAGGAGGCGAGCTGGCTCTGGAGGGCCTCCAGGGCCCGGGCCAGGACCTCGGGGGCGGCCAGGAAGCCCATCCGCCAGCCGGTCATGGCGTAGGCCTTGCTCATGCCGCCGATCCACACGGCCTGCTCCCGGAGGGCCGGACAGGCCCGGATGGGGGAGACGTGCCGGGCACCGTCGTAGGTGAGGGCGGCGTAGATCTCGTCGCTGATGACCCAGACGCCCCGGGCCAGGGCCCACTCGCCGATGGCCCGGGCCCGCTCTTCGGGGAGGACCACGCCCGTTGGGTTGCCGGGGGTGTTCAGGAGGAGGGCGGCGGTGCCCTCCTGCCAGGCGGCCTCCAGGTCCTCCACCCGGGGCAGGAGGTCGGGGCCGCAGGGCACCAGCACGGGCTCGCCGCCGGCGATGCGCACCATGTCCGGGTAGGAGGTCCAGCAGGGCGTGGGCAACAGGACCCGTTCCCCCTCGTCCACCAGGGCCAGGAGGGCCTGGGAGATGGCGAGCTTGGCCCCCGGCGTCACCACCACCTCTCCGGGCCCGTACTCGAGGCCGAAGTCGGCCCGGAGCTGGTCGGCCACGGCCTCCCGGAGCTCGGGCAGGCCGGCGGCCGGGGTGTAGCGCCCCCGGCCCATGCGGATGGCTTCGATGCCGGCCTCCTCGGCTGCCTTCGGCGGATGGAAGTCGGGCTCGCCGGCGGTCAGGTCCAGGACCCGGACTCCCTGGTCCCGGAGCTCCCGGACCCGGGCGATCATCTCCAGGGTGGCGGAGGGCCGCAGCAGGGTGACCCGGCGGGCCAGGGGCAGGGATGGGCGGGCAGCCGGCATGGGCAAGGGAAGGGATTCTAGGATTCGGGCGTCCCAAGCCCACCGCCCATGCCCGAACTCGGACTCTCCAGCCGGCTGCGGGACCTCCTGACCAGCCGGCGTTTCACCTGGAGCCTCACCATCGCCCTCGGGGTGCTGGTGCTGCTGTGGTTCCTCTTCGTCTCCTTCCTCTTCAACCCCTTCGAGGACGACCTGGGGGACACGGCCGCCGTCGTCGATCGGAACGTGGACTACTTCCTGCGCTGGCGGGGGGTGGGCGAGCGCTTCGAGGACTTCCCCGTCCCGGAGGTCTGGAGCCGCTTCCAGGAGAGCGAGGTCTACGAGGAGCTCTCCCGGGGGGGGGAGCTGGAGCGCTGGGACCGGGAGCTGGGCATCTCCGAGGCGGTGGCGGGGGTCGAGCGCCTGACCCGCAACCTGCCCATGGGCCTGGACCTGCGGCGCGACCTTCTCCGGGAGGTGGTCCTGGTGGGCCGGGGCCAGCCGGTCCTGGACGCGTCCTTCGACGGGATGCTCATGCTGCGGGTGTCCTTCAAGGTCAAGGCTGCCCTCGCCTTCCTTGGCTTCGGCTTCATCCAGGACCGGATTCCCGAGTCCCTGGGCCTCCAGGAGGTGGGGGACGGGCGCTTCAAGCTGGCCCAGTTCGAGCCCTTCGGCTTCCAGGATGCCTGGCTGATGCGCACGCGGGACGTCCTGCTCCTGGCCAGCCGGCCGGAGTGGTTGGACCGGGCCCGGGAGCTGGAGATCCGCAGCGGCGAGAACTCCCTGGGCCAGGCGGCGGTCTTCCACGACAGCGTCACCGCCCGCCTGCTGCCCGGCGACGAGCCTCTGGAGGCCTTCCTCCGCTGGGAACGCATGACCTCCCTTCTCGGGCGCTGGCCCGATGCCTCCCCGGCCTCTCCCTACTGGCTGCGGGTGGCCGGCCGCTTCGTGAACACGGAGCTGCTGCGCAACGTGGCCGGCTACTGGCTCCCCGGGGATCGCTTCCTGGGGCGTTTCACGGCCGAGATCGACCTGGGCCGGGCCACGCCCTTCCAGCAGTCCTGGTACGAGTCCACGCCCCTGAGTCGCAACCGCATCCGGGAGCTGGCGGAGATGGTCCCGGCCGACTCCTTCCTGGTGGCGGCGGTGGCCGGCAACCCGGGCAAGGTCCTCCTGGAGCTGGAGGGGGCCCTGGAGGACGACGTCCAGCAGATCCTGGACGAGTCCATCATCCAGCTCGGAGGTCGCTTCCAGGGCATGGCCGACCTGCTCCTCAACGGCATCGGCCAGGCCCTGCAGCCCGGGATGCTGGTTGCCCTGCGGCGCTTCGAGTACCCGCCGGACCCGGATCGGGACGTGCCCCACGACGACACGCCCATGCCGGTCTACGCCATCGTCGCCGGGCTCCGGGACGAGGCCGCCTACCAGGAGGTGGTGGACCTCTTCTCCCAGAACTACGCCCGCTTCACCGGCGAGGGCCGGCCGGCCCAGTCGGTCTTCATCCTGGGTCGGACCCGGGCCACGGCCTTCCCCTCGGAGGCCATTCCCGGTACCGGCGAGGTCGTGGTCATGCCCTTGCCGGCGCGCCGGGCGGTGGTCATGACCAACTCCTTCCGCTTCATGGAACAGGTGGTCCAGGTGGCCTTCTTCGGGGACCAGCCCGGGCCCCGGGCCGGGCGGCAGATGGCCCTGGAGCCCGAGTTCCGGCAGGCCCTGGAGGCCATGGACGCCGGCCAGAAGCTCTTCCTCTACGTCCGGCCAGCGGAGGCCCGGCACTGGCTCGGGCAGCTCGCTCCCTGGCTGGCCGACCTGCGCTTCCGGGCCAGCGTCGCCGACCTCTACGGCCGGGAGTGGGAGACGGAATCCCGGCGCCAGAAGGAGCTCCTCTTCGGCGATCCGGAGGCGGCCCTGACCCCGGAGCAGCAGGCCCGGCTCAACCTGGCCGTGGAGCAGGCCCTGGACGAGCGCTACGCCGACCTGCGCCGGGAGCGGCTGCCGGGTTTCGAGGCGGAGTACCGGCGGCTCTTCCGGCTGCCCGAGGTCCTGGACTGGCTGGCCCTGGGTCTCCAGGCCGGCCGGCGCCGGCTCGAACTCATCGCCAGCGGCCAGCTGGCCCTCGATTGACGGGCCGCATGGGCGGGCTAGAATGTCCCGCCGAAACGCCGGGATGGCGGAATTGGCAGACGCGCTAGGTTGAGGGCCTAGTGGGGGTAACTCCCCCGTGCAGGTTCGACCCCTGTTCCCGGCACCAAGATCAGGAGGCCGCCCCCGGAGTCCGGGTGCGGCCTCTCTCCTGTTCGGGGCCGGCCGGGCCGACCGCGCTCAGCGGCGGAAGCCCAGGCCGTCGACGAAGACGACCTCCTTGGGGCCCAGGAGGGCCCGGACCTTGATCTCCACCGGGACCACCGCGGGCAGCCGCATCTGCACCGTCCGCTCCCGGGGCGGCCCGCCGTAACGGGCAAGGTCCACGGTCTTGACGATGGAGATCCCGTTTTCCAGGTGGGTGAGGGTGATCTCCAGGGTGCCCATCCCCTTGCCGGCCAGGGTGTACACCTCGAGGGTGTCCAGGAGCTCCCGGGCCAGCCAGTAGGAGCCGTCGTGGGTGGTCCAGGCGATCTCCTCGCCCCGGCCCTCGATGGTGAAGGGCAGGGTGGCGTGGGGGGCCGAAGGCCAGGGCCACATCCGGCTCGGGTCCGGGTTGCTCGGGTCGCCGGGAGCGAAGGGCGTGAGGAAGGTATGGGTCACGTCCCGGAAGACCGTCACGGAGATGTGCTGCCAGGGCAGGGCGGCGCCCTGGTCCAGGGTCCACCAGTTCCCCTCGGCGGTGCCGGCCACGACGATGCGATCGTTCACGAAGTCCGGGGAGACCGCGACGGTCTTGCACCAGTAGGAGGGGAAGCCGCTGCCAAGGGGCTGGAAGCTGGGCGCGGGCGCGGAGGTGTCCAGCCGGAAGACGCCATCGGCCAGGGCGGAGACGTAGAGGTAGGGCACCGCGCTCAGGTCCGGGGAGACGGCCAGGCCGGTGGCGTCCACGCCCGCCAGGCCCGCGTCCCAGGTGACCACCTGGAGGTTGCCGGGGATGTCCAGGACCTCGAAGACGGCGGAGGGCTGCCGGCAGAGGACGAAGAGGCGGGGGTTGTTGGGCCGGCTGTAGGCCGGGTCCAGGACCAGGCGCATGGCCGTCCCGGGCAGGTTGGTGAGGAACTGCCACTGGTCGGCTTGGAGGCGGTAGAGGTCCCCGCTCGGCCGGACGGCGTAGACGTCGCTGTGCTGGGCCGGGTTGCTCGCGTCGTAGGTCGGGGCGACGGCGATGCTCTTCATGTACTCCGCCGTCCCCCCCCCGGCGAGGTCCGGGACGAAGGCCGCGGTCTGGCCGGCGTCCTCGCTACGCTCCGGCGGCCGGCCGAAGGCGTTGTAGAAGAAGGTCAGGTCGCCGCCCGGGACGGTGCCCGTGCCGTCGTAGTGCGGCGAGATGGCGACCGTGCGCGGGAAGCCCTGCCCGGTGGCCTGGGAGGGATTGGCCAGGGGCGGATCCACCCAGCCGGTGACGCCGTAGGGATTGGCCGGTGGCAGGCGCGGGTCGAACCACAGCATCAGCTCCTCGTAGACACCGAAGAGGATGGTGCCGTCGGCGTCGTGGTTCGGGGAGATGGCGAAGGCCTTGACGAATGTGTTGTGGTTGCCCAGGTTGAGGTCGGCCACCTGGCCCGTGTCCAGGTCCAGGCGGTAGAGGCCGGAGCCGTAGTGGCCGCTGTAGAGCACCTTGTGGCCGGTCATGTCCCAGGTGCCGGCCAGGACGCGGGTGTCGATCTCCGGCCGGGTGCGGACCCACCACCAGTGCTCGCCCATGTCGTCGCTGGCGATGAGACCCTGGTCCCGGGAGGCCCAGATGCGGCCGTCGTTCTGGAAGTCCGGGGAGATGCCGAAGTCCAGGTGGTGGATGATCCTGGGCACCGAGAAGCCGGTGACGCCCTCCCGCCGGAGGATGAAGTCCTGGGCGTTGCCGAAGTCGGTCCAGGTCTGGCCGCCGTCGTCGCTGCGCAGCATGCCGACGCCGGGGGTGCCGAGGCGCCAGGGGTAGGCCAGGGGAGCGGCGAAGACGTGCCGGCTGCCGTCGGGTCCCACGGGCGTGGCCAGGAGGGCGACGATCTCGGTGTCCGCCGTGAAGGTCACCTGGAAGGTGTTGCCGTGATCGGCGGAACGCAGGATCCGGCCGGCGGCCGGCGACTCCTGGCCCTGGGCCACCAGGAGCTCGCCGCTGGTCTGGGCGTCCTCGGCGAAGGCCAGGTCCCGGATCTGGTAGCCGCTCACCTCGGTCACCGGGAAGTTGAAACGGGGATGGATGGTCCACGTTGTGCCACCGTCCGAGGACAGGAAGAGGACCTTGTTCACCGACGCCAGGAGCATCCGGGCCGGGCCGGCGGGGGCCGTGGCGGAGAAGTGGGGCTCGACGGCGACCTTGGCCCGCTCGGCGGCGGTGTTCAGCCCCGGATCCAGGGCCAGGACCCAGTTCGGGTCCCCGGGGTAGCGGCGATACACCCGCCCCCCCTCGCTTACCAGGAGGGCGGGGCCGTCGGAGCCGGCCAGGGGGGCGTCCAGGTCCACCACCAGGAGGTCGACCGGGGGCAGGCCCTGGGACCAGTCCTGGACGGTACCGGTGCCCGGGTCGTAGACGAAGACGCCCTGGTCGGTGCCGATCAGGAACTGTCCCGGGCCGGTGCCTCCGGGCAGGGCCGGGTGGAAGACCACGTCGATGGCGCGGCGCTCCCCGAGGCCCGCACCGGTGAGGATCTCCCAGGTGAGCCCGTCGTCCCGGCTGCGGATGGCCAGGTCGAAACCCACGTCCACGGTGGCGACGGCCACGATCTCCATTCCCCCCCCGGGGAGGGGGGCGGTGGCCACGGCGTTGATGTTGGCGTGAGGCGTGTGGCGACCCGCGACCAGGAGGGCTGTGGTCGCCAGAACGAGCAGAGGAGTGGGCATGGAGTCGTTCCTTTCGGACGGGCGCTCGGCACCGGTCCGCAGGTTCCTTAACGGACGGGATGAAGGGGTCCCCGACCAGGAATCTTACCCCATGACCGGGGGGTATCCTGCCGCCGTGCCCCGGCGTCCCCCGCTCCGGATCCAGACCACGACCTTGTGGATCTACCCCTCCCAGCAGCACGGGCGGGGGGGTCAGGGGGACCCTCGCTACCGGGGCGCGACGCCCTCCCACGTGGTCTGGAACCTCCTCCAGCGCTGTACCCTGCCCGGGCAGGTGGTCCTGGACCCCATGGCCGGCAGCGGCACGACCCTGGACGTGGCCCGGGAGCTGGGCCGTGAGGCTCTGGGCTTCGACCTCCAGCCCGCCCACCCGAAGGTCGCCTTCGCCGACGCCCGGGAGCTGCCCCTGCCCGGCGCCAGCGTCGACTTCGTCTTCTGCGACCCTCCCTACGGCACCCACCTGCGCTACTCGGGCCGGCCGGAGTGCCTCGGCGAGCTGGAGGCCCACGGCGAGGCCTACTACCGGGCCATGGACCGGGTCTTCGCCGAGTGGTACCGGGTCCTGCGCCCGGACCGCTGCCTGGCCGTGTACGTGGGGGACTCCTGGCACCCGAAGAAGGGCTTCGCCCCGGTGGGCGTGCGCCTGGCCTGCCTGCTGGAGCAGCGCTTCCGCTGGGTGGACCACGTGGTCGTGGCCCGGGGCAACCGGGACCTGGAGCGGGGCAACTACCACAAGGCGGCCGTGGAGCGAAACTTCTTCCTCCGGGGCTTCCACCACCTCCTGCTCTTCCGCAAGCCCCCAAGGGGGGAGGGCGCGAGCCGGCAACCACGGCGCCGGGGGCGGGCATGAGGCCGGCTCGCCCGTGGCTGCTCCTGGCCCTGGCGAGCCTGCCGCCCGCCTGCCACCGGCCGCCGGAGCCCTGGACGGGCCCCCTGCGCTTCGCCTGGCCCGCCCCGGTGGAGGTCCGGGTCGAGGACGAGAGCGAGCGGGGCGGCGCCGCCCTGCGCCTGGGCTGGCGGATCTCCCTGGGGCCGGCGGCGGAGGGGAGGCCCGGCCTCCTGCGCCT
>CAYMFV010000011.1:0-18818 GCA_964389745.1 uncultured Planctomycetales bacterium
CCCCTGCTCGGTGCCGGCGGCATTGGCGATCCGGAGGCCTTCGTGGCCGCCCTGCGCCTCGGCTACGACGGCGTGCAGATGGGCACCCGCTTCCTGGCGAGCACGGAGTGCCGCATCCCCGAGGCCTACCGCCGGGCCATCCTCGAGGCCCGGGCCGCGGACATCGTCCACACCGTGTGCCTCTCGGGCATTCCCTGCGCGGTGATCCGCACGCCGGCGGTGGAGCGCCTCGGCCTGGAGGCCGGCCCCCTCGCCCGCCGCCTGCTGCGCACCCGCCGGGGCAAGCGCTGGGTGCGGACCTGGTACGCCATCCGGGCCCTGCGCAGCCTGAAGAAGGGCCTGGCCCGGGGGCTGTCCCACCGGGACGTCTTCCAGGCCGGGCGCAGCGTCGAGGGCATCCACGAGATCCTGCCCGTCGCGGAGATCCTGGAGCGCTTCGCCGCCGCCGCCCGGGCCGCCGGCCTTCACGCCCGGGGGGGGGAGGACGGGCGCAGCAGCGCCAGCCCGTAGCCCACCACGAGGCAGGTGCCGGTGCCGACCACGCTGTACAGGAAGAAGTGCAGGCTGGTGGCCTGCCGGGCCCAGAGGACCGCGGCCACCCCGGCCGCGGCGCCGAGCAGGGCCGGGCCCTGGCGGACCCGGCGGGTGAACACGCCCAGCAGGAAGATGCCGCCCACGCCGGCCCCGAGGAGACCGAGGATGGCCATGAAGAGGTCCACCATGGAACGGGCGCCGGCGGCAGCCATCCAGGCGGCGGCAAGGGTGGCCACGGCGCCGGCGGCGACGGTGATCCACCGGGCCAGGGCCAGGGCCCGGCGACCCCTCAGCCCGGGACGCAGGGTCTGGAGGTCGGTCACCACGACCGCCGCGACGCTGTTCATGCTGCTGTCCAGGCTGGACATGGCCGCAGCGAAGATGCCGGCCACCACCAGCCCGGCCAGGCCCGGCGGCATGGCCGTGGCCACGAACCAGGGGAAGACGGCGTCGGTGTGCAGGGTCGGGTCCATGCGCTCCGGCGCGTGCCGGAACCAGGCCCAGAGCCCGGTGCCCAGGAGGTAGAAGAGGAGGCTGGCCAGGACCGACAGCCCGGCGTTCACCCAGATGGACCGCCGGGCCTGGCGCTGGTCCGGGGTGGTCATGTAGCGCTGGACCATGGTCTGATCCGTGGCGTAGACCGTCAGGTAGCTGGTGAAGTTGCCCAGGACGACCACCCACGCGGTGGCCCGGATGGCGCTCCAGTCCCAGTCGAAGACCCGGAGCTTGCCTGCGGCCAGTCCCTCCGCCCAGAGGGTCCTGCCCCCCTCCGGCAGACCGGCCAGGACCAGGAACAGACCCGCCAGGGCCCCCCCCAGGAGGACCACGACCTGCAGGACGTCGGTCCAGATGACCGCCTCGATGCCGCCGAGGACGGTGTAGGCGGTGGCCAGGATCCCCATCAGAGCGATGCACAGGAAGACGTCCACGCCGGTGACCGCTGCCAGGGCCAGGGCCGGCAGGAAGAGGACCACGCCCATGCGACCGAGCTGAAAGCCCAGGAAGGAGAGACTGCCGAAGAGGCGGGCGCCACGGCCGAAGCGGGCCTCCAGGTACTCGTAGGCGGTGGTCACGTCCAGGGCCCGGTAGCGGGGCAGGAAGAAACGGATCACCAGGGGCGCCACGGCCACGATGCAGAGCTGGGCCGGGAGGTAGGTCCAGTCGGTCGCGTACACCTTGGCCGGGATGGCCATGAAGGTGATGGCGCTCAACTGGGTGCCGAAGATGGACAGACCGGCGGCCCACCAGGGGATGCGCCGGCCGGCTCGGAAGAAGTCGTCCGTGCTCCGATTGGCCCGGGTGCAACGCACCCCGACCGCCACGATCAGGAGGAGGTAGAGGGCGAGAACGGCGTGGTCGGCCAGGTGGAAGGGGCTCGGGTGCCCCTGGACGCGTCCGGCCAGGACCCGGGTCGTCGGCTGGCCGGACTCCGCGACGCCGCCGGGCAGGACGATCTCCCCCCCCCAGGGGACGGCCGGGACGCCGGCGACGCGGCCCGGGAGCCGGCCGGCGACGCTCCAGGCGTCGGTGATGCTGTCGTAGGCCAGGACCTCCCGGCGGAAGCCTGCCGCCCCGCCATCCCCCCCGAGCAGGAGGAGGTGCGCCCCACCTACCGCCGGGGCCGGGCCGGGGGCTGCAGCCAGGGGCCAGGGCAGGTCTGTCAGGCGCCACCAGGTGCCCAGGGCAGGGTCCAGGCGCCAGGCGTCCCGGAGGTGACGACGCCGGGGGCGGCCGTCCGGCCCGTACTCCAGGGCGACGCCGCCGAAGAGGAAGAAGGTGCCGTCCCGGGCCCCGGCAGTGGCCAGGATCCGGGGCGGACCGGGGCAGGGCGGGAGTCGGCGCCAGCCGGCGCCCGGATCCTCCAGGTCCAGGGCCAGGACCTCGGCCAGGGCCGCCACCGCCCTGGCGTCCGCCGCGCCGCCGGCCACCACCAGCCACCTGCCGGCCACGGCCGCCGCCAGCCGGGTGCGCGGCTCGGGCAGGGGAGGGAGGGCCAGCTCCGCCGCCGGCCCGCCCAGGGGGGCCCGGACCCAGACGACGGCAGTGCTGCCAGCGCCGTCGTCCTCCCCGCCCACCCGGATCCACCCGCCCCGGGGATGGGGGCAGGAGGCCCCCCGGACCGGCAGCGCCGGCAGGAAGTCGGTGACGACCCAGCCCGAGTCTGCGCCGAGCGCCGGCAGGGTCAGGACCCGGCGCCCGCCGCTCACCTGGAGCCGGCCGCCGGCGACGCCGGCGAAGGGGCCGGCTGGCGCCGGGGCCGGCAGGGACGGGAGCTCCCGCCACACCAGGACGCCGCCCGGGTCCTGCTGCGGGAACATCGCCACGAGGAGGAGTGTCGCCAGCATCCGGCCTGTCAACGCCCGCCGTTGCCCGGGAGTCTACGGCCAGCAGCGAAGAAAAACCGCCGGGGCCGAAGCCCCGGCGGTCCCACGGATCCTGTTTCCAGGAAACCTGCTCCTTCGCGTCACTGCACGATCATCGAGAAGGAGTTCGAAAGCTGGCCGGAGGTGTCGTCGGCGCCCTGGAACCAGACCCGCCTGCCGCTGGCCTTGGCCGGCACCGCCATGGAGAGGGAGGACATGCCGTTGGCGTCGGCCACGACCTCGATGGGATGGAAGGGAGCGGTCAGGTCGGCGTTGCCGAAGCGGGTCGGGGTGGGTCCCGGGCCCCGGGTGGACCAGGCGAAGAAGGTGATGCCATTCGGGGTGCACCGGGAGAGGGACAGGGTGGCGGTCCGGGCGGCCACCAGGTTGCTGACCTCGAGGAGGGGGGGAGCCGACGCCCGCCAGTTGCGGATCACCGGGGCCGCGGTGTTCAGGGTCTTCCAGTTCTCGGCGGAGTTCAGCGCCGGCGCCGCGACCCCCAGGGGCTGACCGGCCCAGGTGACGGCAGGGTTGGAGTAGAAGGGCAGCCGGGCGCCGGGGCTGTAGGCCATGATCGTCCGCCAGGCGTTGTCCGGGGTCCGGTAGCCGTAGGAGTAGGAGTAGGCGCCGGTGCTGGCGTTGGCCCGGTCGTGGGCGCAGCCCATGTTGTGCCCGAGCTCGTGGCCGAAGGAGTAGTAGCCGGTGGCCGTCAGCCGGGAGACGACGCTGAAGGCGTGGCTCTCGAAGGAGGCACTGACGCTGGTCATCAGCCAGGCCATGCCGGCGTACTGGGCGCTGTCCACCACCATGCTCACCACGTCGGCACCGTTGGCGTCCCGCCAGGTGTGGACCTGGTCGATCCAGCCGTCGGTGGGGCTGGTCAGGCGGTTCAGCTCGGTCTGGAAGTCGCCGTTCTCGGCGTAGCCGGTGAGCTCCTCGGTGGCCACCAGGCGCAGGCGGAAGCTGACGCCGCTGTCCTCGTAGGCCTGGTTGGTCTCGGCCACGGCCAGGCTCACCAGGCTCTCCATCGGGCTGAAGCCACCCTGGTTGTTCCGGGCCTTGGGCGTCCACACCACCAGGACGTCCACCAGCTCGGCACCCGCGGCCGCCTGGAGGCCGCCGCCGGGGGCCTGGACGGTGGCCGCGCCGCCGGCGCTCCGGACCGCGTGCTCGGGGCCGGTGCCGCAGGGCGGCAGCAGGGCCTCGTCCACCTCGCTGACCCGGTGCAAGCCCGGCCCGGCCCAGGTGATCCGGTAGAGACCCCGGGGCGTGCGCACCGAGGCGGCCAGGGCGTCGCCGGCCAGGGCGAAGATCGCCCGGCCGTCCTGGCCCAGGAGACGGGCGCTCCAGGTCCGGGCGTCCACGGTGGCACCGGCGCCTTCCAGGGCGGCCTCCACCCGGAGGTCCGGGAAGAGCTCCAGGACCAGGGTCTGGCCGGGAGCGGCACCGGCCAGGGCGGCCAGGTCCACCCGGACGAGCCGGCTGCGCCGGGCGGCCCCCTCGGCGGCCACCACGGGCCGGGCGGAGACGGGAGCCGGGGAGAGGAGCTGGACGGGATCGCCGCCGGCGGGGATGAGGGCCGGGGAGAGGAGCAGGAGGAGCGTGGGGATCATGGAATGGGGATCGCGTGGTCGGAATCCGGGCAGAGCGGGCCCGTGGCGGTGGAGAACCGTCGTATCCCATGAGTCGCGGCGCCTGGCCCTGGCGGCCCTGCCGCGTCTCGGCAGAAGCCTACCCCGGGTTCCTGGAGGCGTCGGAAAAAAGGCTCAAGCCCGGGGCCGGAAGACCCGCTCGCGATAGAAGCGGAGCTCCCGGATGGACTCATGGATGTCCTGCATCGCCCGGTGGCTCCGGGCCTTGGGGGGCCGGGCCGAGGCGACCTCCGGGTACCAGCGCTCCACCAGCTCCTTGAGGGTGGAGACGTCCACGTGCCGGTAGTGGAGAAAGCGGTGAACCCCGGGCATCCACCGGGCCAGGAAGGCCCGGTCCTGGTGCACCGAGTTGCCGGCCAGGGGTGCCTGCTCCGGCTCCAGCCAGCGGCCCAGGAAGTCCAGGACCTCCTGCTCCGCGGCCCGCTCGTCCAGCTCCGAGGCCCGGACCCGGTCCAGGAGGCCCGAGGCGGCGTGGTGCTCCCGGTTCCACGCGTCCATGGTCGCCAGCACCTCCTCCGGCTGGTGGAGGACCAGCTCGGGCCCCTCCACCTGGACCTCGAGCTCGCCGTCGGTGAGGAGCACGGCCACCTCCAGGATCCGATCCCGCTCGGGGTCCAGGCCGCTCATCTCCAGGTCCACCCAGACCATCCAGTCGGCTCTGTCGGCCCCGAGGGGCGAGGTGACGGCAGGTTTCGAATCAGGGTTACGGGCCATGGCGAGTCGGCAGGGCCCGCCCCGGCCCCGGTCACGGAGACCTCCCGGCCGGAGGCGAGCCGAGCACTATAGCGAAGCCCCGGGAGTTCGCCAGCGTCCCCGGATGGCCCTGCTTGTGGTATATCTGGCATGCCGGCCCGTAGCCCCTGGATTCCCTCTGGTTGCGCCGGGTCGGGTACCCAAGCTCCTTCCAAGTCAATCAGCCATGCGCATCCTCAAGGTCTGCTTCGTCGGGCTCGCTGCCTGCGCGGCCCTGGCCGCTCTGGCACCTGCCCAGTCCGCTACCGACGGCGACCCCACGCCCGGCCTGCGGCCCGAGCCGAAGGCCCAGCCCTTCCTCGGCGACGTGCTCCGCGGTCCCCTGGACGTGGAATCGGCTCCCTACGACAACCGCTGCCTCGGCGTGGAGAAGGCCTTCGGCTACTACTACGTCTCCGGTGCCGGCCACACCAGCAGCGGCGTCTACCAGCAGCTCCACAAGTTCGACCTCAACGGCAACTACATCCAGTCCTATCTCCAGAACACGGCCTCGCCCACCTGGGGCGGCCGGGACGGAGAGGCCGACGAGGTCAACAACTGGCTCTACTTCGGCTCCGAGAACGGCGAACTCGTGCGCTATGACGTGGACCCCGTGACGGGAGACGTCATCGGCAACACCGTGTTCACCGTGCCGACGAACTTCACCACCGTTCGTGCCCTGTGCCAGAACCCGAACAACGGCCACTTCTTCACGAAGTCCTTCACGGGCACGATGTACGAGTTCGACCTCACGACCCAGTACAACGCCTTCAGCAACACCACCCTCTCGGCCTACGGCTTCGGCTGGGACGATCGCAACGGCGTGATCTGGGCGTCGGACTCGGGCGCCTCGGCGACGCAGGTGGATCCCACCACCGGCATGAACACCGGTCTGGGCTTCACCACGTCCCTCGGCGGCGCCCAGGGCGGGGTTGACCTGTACACGGACGACCCCGACAACCCGAACGGCATCACGATGGTGATGCTGCACCAGACGTCACCCGACTCCATCGTCGTCTACGAGATCGAGCCGGCTCCGGGTGGCACCAACTACTACCCCGGCTCCCCGAAGCTCCTGGACACCCTCGAGCTGAACAGCGCCAACTGGTCCACTTCGGGTGACACCCCGACCTTCGAGGTCCGGAACAACCATCCCTTCGGTTTCCTCTACGTGGTCGTGGGCACCGGTCCCATCGACGTCCCGGTGGCCAACGTGGGCGGGAACCAGGGCACTCTCCTCGTGGCACCGCCGTTCAGCAGCGTCGCGGCCATCGGTTCCACCGTCTTCCAGATCGGTCCGATCCCGGCTGGCACCTATGTCCAGGTCGGCGAGACCATCGGCCCGCCGGTTGCGGACTACCTGATCGGCACCTCCAACGGGGTGTCCTTCCCCTAGGCCGGTACCCCGTAGCCTGCTACAAGGGAGCCTCCCGAGCCCGGGAGGCTCCCTGCGTCATGTCCCTGCTCCCGTCCCTCCTCCTGCTCGTCGGCGCTGCGCTCCTGGCCGCCTGCTGTCCGGCCACCGGCCCCGCCGGCCCCCTGCTCATCGGCCACCGGGGCAACCCCGCGGAGGCTCCAGAGAACACGGTGGCGGCCGTACGTGCGGCCCTGGCGGTCCAGCCCCCCCCCGAGTTCGTGGAGGTGGACGTCCGCCGGAGCGCCGACGGGCGCCTGGTGGTCCTGCACGACGCCGACCTGGAGCGCACCACGGGCCAGCCCGGCAAGGCGGCGGAGCTGCCCTGGGAGGAGATCCGGCAGCGCAGTGCCGGCACGGCCCCCGTGCCCCTCCTGGAGGAGGTTCTGGACGCAGTGGCCGGCAGCGGCACGGGCGTCATGATCGAGATCAAGGAGCACGGCCTGGGGGCACAGGTGGCCCGGCTCCTGGCCCGCCGGGGGGAGACCCACCGGCACGTGGTGGCCAGCTTCCACGCGGACGTCCTGGCCGACGCCGGGGACACGGCCCCCGGCCTGCGCCTCCTCCTCCTGAGCTCGGACCCAGACCGGGGCATCCTGCTCCTGGCCCGGCGCCTGGACGCCGCCATCCTCGGAGTCGACGCCCGGGCCCTGACGCCGGAGGTGGTGGCCCGGACCCGGGCCGCCGGTCTGGTCGTATGGGCCTGGACCGTGGACGACCCCGTCCGGGCCCGGGAGCTCCTGGATGCCGGGGTGACGGGCATCATCAGCAACCAGCCCCGGCGACTGCGGAGCTCGGCCCTGCCCGGGAGCTAGGACTCCGCCGGTTCCTGACCGCCGGCCTCGGCCCAGGTCCGGGCATCCTGCAGGCGCAGGAAGTAGTGCACGGGCCGGCTCTCCGGCCCATCCGCCGCCCGGCGCACTGCCCACACGGCCTCGTAGAGGAGGTTCCCGCTGGGCTTGATCTTGTAGCCATGGAGCTGCCGGCGGTCGAGCAGCTCCTTGCGCAGGAGGAAGTCGCCTACCTGGTGGGTCTCCGGTTCCATCATGCTCACGGCGGGGCGGCGGCCAGGGGAGCGGAGAGCCTAGCAGCCGCCGGGACCCGCCGGCAGCAGGGCCGCCAGCTGCTCCGGCTCGGGGTTGCCACCAGAGACGATGGCGGCCACCCGCAGGGGATTGCGGGAGCTGCGGCCGGCCAGCCAGGCCGACGGGAGACCCCCGCCCAGGGCCAGAGCCGGGGCGGCGGCGCCGGCGGCCTCGATGGCCAGGCCGGTGCCCCGGACCAGGGCAGCCTGGGCGGCGAGGATGGCTGCGTCGGGGAGGGTCCGGACCGGGACCCCTAGAGCCCGGCAGATGCGCAGGTTGAGCTCCCCCACCGCCGGCGGACAGAGCCCCTGGACCCGGGTTCGGAGGGGGGGCGCGACAGGGCGGCCAGCGGCCAGGGCCGCCGACAGGGTCGGCGCGCCCTCGGGCTCCACCGCCAGGACCCGGACGTCGTCCCGGCCGGACCGGTGCAGGGCCAGGGCGATGCCCGCTACCAGCCCGCCGCCGCCGACAGGCACCAGGATCGCCTCCACCTCGGGCCACTGCTCCAGGAGCTCGAGGCCCACGGTGCCGGCACCGGCCACCGTCCGGGGCGCGTCATAGGGATGGACGAGAACGGCGCCCCGCGCCACTGCCGCGGCGCAGGCAGCCTCGGCCTCCTGCCGGTCCCGGCACAGGATCAACGTGGCACCCTCCTTCCGGCAGGCGGCGATCTTGTTCGGGTAGGCGTCCTCGGGCATGAAGACCCGGACCTGGATGCCGGCCCGGCGCCCGGCCCAGGCCAGGGCCCGGGCATGGTTGCCGGAGCTTGTGGCCACGACCTCGCCCCGGTGTCCGGCCTCCTGGAGGGCGGCCACCTGGTTCCAGGCGCCGCGGGCCTTGAAGGCTCGTCCCTCCTGCTCGCATTCGAGCTTGAGGCGCAGCTCCACGCAGCTCTCGCCGGCCGGGAACGGGGCCAGGGGCGTGGTCTTCACCACCCCCGCCAGCCGGGCCAGGGCCCGGTCGAAGCGGACCTCCGCGGCGATCCCCTGCACCCCCGGGTTCAGGGCAGGGGTTGGAGCCGGATGTCGCGGAAGTGGATCTCCGCGCCTTCGGACTGGAGACAGATGTGCCCGGAGATCTCCTCGGCGTCCCAGCCCTCGTTGACCATGCGGCCGTTGACCATCAACACCACGTGGCCGTGGTTGACGATGATCCGGTAATGGTTCCACTCCCCCACCGGGTTCTCGGCGTAGCCGAGCTTGCGCACGTTCCGCCCACGCCAGCGCCGGGGATCCGGGCGCATGGGGAAGCTGTCGATGAGCCAGAAGTCCCCGGCGCTGCCGCTCTGCAGCTGGGCCTCCAGACTCCTGGGCCAGACCTTGTCCTCGCCGGTCATGCGCAGGAGGACGCCGCTGTTCCCCGCCTCCTTGGACACCGGATCCCAGCGCCACTCGAGATCCAGGATGAAGTTCGTGAAGCTGGCCTCGGTGCGCAGGTAGCCGCTGGGCGTGCCCCGGCAGATGAGCACCCCGTCCTCCACCCGCCAGACATCCTCGGTGGCGGCGTCCTCCATGTGGAAGCCCGTCCAGCCGCTGAGACTGCGGCCGTCGAAGAGGGTCACGGGCGGGGGAAGGGGCGCGAGGTCCAGGATGCGGATGTTCCGGAACCAGACGTCGTCGCCGTGGTCCTGGAGGTCGAGGCGGCCCTCGGCCAGACTGCCGAAACCCGGCATCTCCGCGAACTTGCTGGCCGCCACCCGGGCCAGCCAGTCCTCGCTGCCGATCTCCGCACTCACCACCTGGCGCCCGTCGAGCCAGTGCTCCACGTGGCTGCCACGGAGCAGGATGCGGGCGGCGTGCCACTCCTCGGCCCGGACCGGTTCCTTGCCCTCCGGGGCGTAGAGGGCATACAGGGCGGCGGCGCTGGTCTCCGGCCGCTGGCCGTCGTGATGACTCAGGTCGTCCAGGATCTGGTACTCGGGCCCGGTCTGCCAGGGCGCCATGCCCTCCTCGCCAACCCGGTACATGATGCCGCTGTTGCCCCCCGGGGCGATCTTCCACTCCAGGCGCAGGTCGAAGTTCCGCCAGGTGCTGGTGGTGACGATGTCCCCGCCGCCCTGGCCGGCCTGGTGGTACAGGGCGCCCTCCTCCACCCGCCAGCCCTGCTCCGGAAAGCCGTCCTTCCGGAAGCCCCGCCAGCCGGCGGTCGTGCTGCCGTCGAAGAGCCAGAGGAAGCCAGCCGCAGCCTCCTCGGGGGTCATGCGCATGCCCCAGGAGGGCCCCAGGGTGACCACGCCGGTGGCCGCCCACTCCACGCCTCGGGCCACCAGGTTGCGGAAGGCCGGGTCCTTCCACGAGGCCCGGGTGGCCTCCTGGCCGCGCCAGACGTGCCCCAGGGGAGTGTGGAAGACCCGTCCCCGGCCGTAGCGCCCCACCGTCAACATCGGCTCGTCCTGGCCGGTGCCGCCGCTCTCCTGGCTCGAGAAGGCCGTGGCCAGGACCCTCGGCTGGACATCGTGCAGGGAGACGAGCCGGTGATAGAGTTCGTCCGGGTGTCCACGGAGGTCCGGGAGATCCCGGGTGAGAGGATGGTCCCGATCGACGATGCGGACGTCGAAGGGATGGAAACGTCCGTGACCGGCTCCCTCCCGCCACAACAGGCCGACCAGCTTCTCGTACTCGGTCCAGCCCGGGAAGGCGTTGTCCGCGGCGTGGATCACCGCCACGCCCGTGCCGCCGCGGACGGCCGCGAGGAAGCTCTGCTCGGCCTCCTCGCCCCAGCGGGGACCGTTGTAATCCAGGACCAGGACCTGGAAGGGGCGCAGCTTCGCCGGGTCCGCAAGGAAGACCGAGGGCTCCCTGGTGACCTCGACCGCGAAGCGCCCGGTCTCTTCCAGGAGGGTGACGAGCTCCTCCGAGGTCCATTCCCAGTCGTGGTTGTTGGCCCCGGTCACCACCAGCACCGGGATGGTGCTGGGGCCGGGTTCCTCCTGGGTCGAAGGCGCGAGGAGAGCGGAGAGAAGGCAGGCGAGGAGGGACAGGGACATGGCCATGCTCGGGCCCGCCGCAGGACGGGCTGGGCCGGGATTGTAGCCCTGCCCTCCGTCGCCATCCCGCCCGGGTCTAGGAGCGGGCCGCCGTCTTCCTCCGGGAGGTCTTCCGGCGCGTAGCCTTCTTGCGGGTCGCCTTCTTCCTGGCGGCCTTCTTCTTCCGGGAGTAGCCGAAGGACGGCGTGCCCGGCGGGCGGCCCCGGCGGCCGGATCCCAGGGCGGGCGCGCCCATGCCGAGCTCCTCGAGGCGCTTCTCCACTTCCTCCTTCGAGAGGTCGCGGATGGCCATGAGGCCCTCCTGCTGGCGGCGCCGGGGGACCGTACGACCGGTCTCCCAGAGCGAGACGCTGTTCAACTGGACGCCCAGGAGGGCGGCGAGCTGACCCTGGGTGATGCCGAAGCGCTTGCGGATGGAACGCACCATGTCCCGGCGCCACCCGCTCACCTTGGGGCGGACGACGGTACGAGCTGCGACACCGGCGGTGCCGGCCTTCTCGGCCACCTTCTGGAGGCGGGTGATGAGTCGGTCCTGGTCGGAGAGCCGCTTCTGCAGTTCCACAATCTGCTTGCGCTGGCCTTGCAGAGCGGCCTGAAGCTCGCGGGTCTGCGCCTTCACGGCCTTGGCCGCCAGGCGCTCGATCTCCGCTTTCAAGACGGAGGCGATGTTGGGCATGACTTGTGAGGGGACTGGGTTGAAGGAATGGATGGAATCGGGATCGCCATTATCCCGGCCAGCAGTATAGGGAAGCGATGCCTGTCAAGAGCAAGAGATTCGCTCTTCTGGCACTCCCGGTGATGCCCCGGGATCGGGAAGACGGGTTTCCTGCCGGCCCGGGGCCGCTTCAGTCCGGGCTCTCCACGAGCCAGCGGACCCGCACCCGGCGCCGGTCGAAGGCCCGGGCCTGGGCCGGCGTCAGGCGCAGGCGCACCTCGGCCACCGTCTCCTGGCCCGGTGCGAGGATCTCGGCAGCCGCCCGGCCCCGGGCCCGGAGCATCTCCTGGCCTCCTGGGGCCAGGAGGACGACCTCGGCCACGAGCCCCGCCAGGGGCAGTCGGCCCCGGTTGCGCCCCACGGCCGTGAGCACCAGGCGTATCGCACCAGCCCGGAGCGTGGGCCGGGCTGTGTCCACCCGGACGGTGCGCATGTCCGGCGCGGCCAGGGGCCCGGCAGCGGCCCGGCTCGCCAGGTGCAGGGCGAACAGGGCCGGGGCATGGCTCCCGGTACCCGCCGCCCCGGGCAGGAGGGCGTCGGCCGGCAGCCAGCCCTCCAGGGCCACCCGCAGGCCCTCCTCCCGGTCCCGCCCCAGGATCCGCACCCTGGTGCCAGCCCGCAGCAGGGCCTCGGGCTCACCCCCGGGCCGGGCCGCCAGGAGGACGTCCCGCTCCAGGGTCGCCTCATCCTCCGGAGCGGGGCCGCCGGAGACGGGGAGGAGGAGGGCCGCGGCGCAGACCGCCGCCAGAGCGCAGGGACCACGGGCCATGATCGTGCCGCCACGGGAAGGACGAACGGCCCGAGGGATGGTTACAGGAGCAACCGCGTCAAGGGGCCTTCACGTCCAGGAGCTCCACCTGGAAGACCAGGGTCGCCCCCGGGGGGATCTTCGGCGGCGCCCCCTGGCTGCCGTAGGCCAGGGCTGCCGGGATCTCGAAGCGGTACACCGCTCCCTCCTGCATGAGCTGCAGACCCTCGTTCCAGCCCTGGATGACCCTCCCCAGGACGAACTCGGCGGGCTCGCCCCGCCCGTAGGAGGAATCGAAGAGGGTGCCGTCGGTGAGCCAGCCGGCATAGTGGACGACCACCGTGTCGCCCAGCTTCGGGCGCTCCCCCGTGCCCTCCTTGAGAACCTGGTAGCGCAGGCCGGTGGCGGTCTTCTCGGCCCGGTCCTCCTCGATCCCGGCGAAGACCGGCACCGGCAGAGGCTTCAGCAGCCTCAGCAGCTCGATCTCCCAGACCGTGTCGGCGTTGGCGGGAATCCGGGGGCTCGGGCTCCGGGAACCGAAGCCCAGGGCGCCGGGGACCTCACAGCGCAGGCGCCCACCCAGGCGCAGGAGGCTGCCCACCTCCTTGAGGAAGGGCAGGGGCATCTCCTCAGCCCGACCCCGGAGCGGACGACCGGTCTGGATCGAGCTCATCACCAGCTCGCCGCCCCTGGTCCAGCAGGTGTAACGCAGGACCATGACGTCCTCCGGGCTCGGAGACGGGCCTTCCCCAGAGGCCAGGACCTCGTACTTGAGGCCCGAGGTGGTCTCCTTCTGGGCCTCGGCGTCGGCCTGGCGGAAGGCTGGCACCTGGAAGACCTCCAGCAGCTCCACGTCGAAGATCAGGGTAGCATCCGGCGGGATCCGGGGAGGAGCGCCGCGGCTGCCATAGCCGAGCTTGCTGGGGATGGTGAACTTGTAGCGGGCGCCCGGCGTCATGAGCTGCAGGCCCTCGTTCCAGCCGGGGATCACCTGGCCGAGGACGAACTCCGCCGGCTGGCCCCGCTCCCGGCTGGAATCGAAGACCGTGCCGTCGGTGAGCTGGCCGGTGTAGTGCACCCGAACCCGGTCTCCCAGCCTGGGATGCGGGCCGGCGCCTCCTTCTTGGAGGACCTCGTAGCGGAGGCCGGACTCGGTGGTGTGGGCCTGGGCAGCCCCTCCGGCGGGCTCCTGGCAGAGGATGGGCCCGGCGAGGGCGCAGAACAGGGTCGCGGCGAGCATGGTCCCGTCATCCTAGCGCCCCACCTAGGATGGCTGCCGATGGTCCCCGCCGCCCTCGCCGAGCCCCCGAGCCGACGCCGGCTGCTCCAAGGTGCCCTGGCCGGTGCCGGCGTGCTCCTGGCCTCCGGTTGCCGCCTGGCCGCCCGGCGCCCGCCGCCGCTCTTCCGGATCTCCCTGGCCCAGTGGTCCTACCACCGGGCCCTCTTCCGCGGGGAGCTGGATCCCCTGGACTTTCCCCGGACCGCCCGCCAGGCCCACGGGATCGGCGCCGTGGAGTACGTGAACACCTTCTTCCGGGATCGGGTCCGGGATCGGGCCTGGCTGGCCGAGCTGCGCCAGCGCTGCGCCGGCGAAGGAGTGCGCAGCCTGCTCATCATGTGCGACGGCCTGGGCATGCTGGGCGATCCCGATCCGGCGGCCAGGCTGGCAGCGACTGCCAACCACCTGCCCTGGGCCGAGGCCGCCGCCTTCCTGGGCTGCCACTCGATCCGGGTGAACGCCGCCAGCCGGGGCAGCCGGGAGGAGCAGGCCCGGCTGGCCGCCGACGGCCTGCGCCGGCTGGTGGAGGCCGCCGCCCCCCTGGGCGTCGGGGTGATCGTCGAGAACCATGGCGGCCTCTCCTCCGACGGTGCCTGGCTGGCCGGGGTCATTCGGGCCGTGGACCACCCCTTGTGCGGCACCCTGCCGGACTTCGGCAACTTCGACCTGGGCGGCGGCCGCCGCTACGACCCCTACCGGGGCGTGGCCGAGCTGATGCCCTTCGCCCGGGGGGTGAGCGCCAAGTCCCACGACTTCGACGAGCGGGGCGAGGAGACCGGGATCGACTACCACCGGATGCTGGGCATCGTGGTGGAGTCCGGCTACCGGGGCCACGTGGGCATCGAGTACGAAGGAGAGCGGCTCGCCGAGGCCGAGGGCGTCGAGGCCACCCGCCGTCTCCTGGAGCGGGTCCGGGCCGAGCTGGCCGCGGCCTGAGGCAGGACAGACAGGGGCCCCCGCCGCGCTTCGGCGACGGGGGCCCGGAGATGTCCGGCCGGCGTCCGGCCTACGGGAAGGTGTGGTCCACCCGGTTCGTGACCTGGCAGGTGGCCAGCTCCACCGCCTGGAGCATGACCGTGAGGCCGCTGGCAGCCGGCGGCACGGGCACACTCAGGGTGGCGTTGCCGAGGGGGTCGGCCACGGCGGTGCCCCCCACCTGGGGATTCTGGATGTCCGCGAACAGCCCGCTGCAGCCGGGCACCGGGGTGCTCCCGGCCTGGAAGCCGTACACGAAGTAGCTGGTCTGCCCCGGCGTGGCGCTGATGACCTGGAGGTCGTTGACCTGGCCGGCCAGCCCCGGAGAGGGCGGCAGCAGGGTATAGACCGGCGGGCCGACCTCGATGTCGTCCACCAGGACCCCATCGCCGTTCCCCAGGTCGAAGTTGTCCCGCTGGGCGATGAGCAGGTAGAAGGGACCGTTGGTGTTGACCACCGTCGTGGTCAGGTCCACGTCGGTGACCTGCGTCCACGTGTTCGCCGGGAGCCCGGTCCAGTTGCCCCAGACCTGGTACCAGTCGAGGCCGTTGTCGCTGACGAAGACCCCGTCCTCGAGGTCGGGCTCCTCACCCAGGTTCACGGCCCAGAAGGACATGCGCAGGTTGCTCGTCCCCGTGCCGTCCAGGCCGATGACCAGGCCGTTGGACACGGTGGAGCCGCTGCTGGAGCCGGGGAAGCCGCCCATCTCCAGGTCGTAGATCCCGCTGTGGGGGCCGATGCCGCTGGCCCCGCCGGTGCCCGGGCCGTGCTGGCCCACGTTGCAGAAGGCATCGGGGTCGTACAGGCGGGTCAGGGAACTCAGCTCGTTGACCCCGAAGTAGGACGGAATCGAGCCGGACCAGCCATCGAAATTCTCGCTGTAGCCCGAGCCGATGGCGACGAAGGTGCTGGGCAGGTTGGGCCACTTCGGCGGCGGCGGCGGCGGCGTGCCCGTGGGGTCGTAGACCCGGGCGGTGCCGTTACCCGGGCCAGGCCCGTTGTCGTACTGGGGCCCGCCGGCCACGATGTCCTGGACACCATCGCCGTTCACGTCCCCGGCCATGGCCACGACAAAGCCTAGCCGGTCGTAGGTGGCATCCCCGAAGGCGGTCCAGAGAACGTTGCCGGTCTGCCCGTCGTAGAGGCGGACGCCGCCGGCGTTGCCGCCGGTCGTGTCGTTGTACTGCATGCCGGCGACGACGTCGGCGAAGCCGTCCCCGTTCAGGTCGTAGCCCCCGGCCACGGCGGAGCCGAGCTGGTCGCCACCGTTGTCGCCGTACCAGGCCCAGATGACGGCTCCCGTGGCCCCCGAGAAGACCACCACCTTGCCGGCGTTCGTGCCGTTGGTCTTGTCGTGGTGCGCCCCGGCGACGATGTCCGGGGTGCCGTCGCCGTCCACGTCGCCGGCGGCGGCTACCGCGTAGCCCAGGTTCTCGCCCTGGCTGGCTCCGTCGAGGGAGAGGATGGCCGTTCCCGTGGCACCGGAGAAGACGGTCACGTTGCCGGCACCCGGAAACGTGTTGTCCACGCCGTGGGCGCCGACGGCGATGTCCGGGACGCCGTCCCCGTTGATGTCACCCACACCGGCCACCGCGTGCCCGAAGAAGTCCAGGTTGTTAGCCCCGTTGAAGGTGTAGATGGTGGCGCCGTTGATGCCCGAGTAGACGCGGGCATAGCCGATGCCCGGCCCGGGGTTGATGCCCGGATCGTACTCCCAGGCGCCGGCCACCCAGTCGTCGAAGCCGTCGCCGTTGACGTCACCCACCGAGGACATGGAGACGCCCAGGAAGTCCTTGCTGCCGTCCCCGTCCACGAAGTAGAGGGGAGTGAGGGTGGCGCCGGAGTACACCCAGACGCGCCCCGAGCCGCTGCCGTTGAAGTCCTCCCGCATGGCGGCGATGAGGAAGTCCGGCCGGCCGTCGCCATTGACGTCGCCGGCAGGAGCCACGGCGTTGCCGAACTCGTTCTGGGCGGTGGCACCGTAGAACTCGGTGTAGATGGAGCCGTTGCCACCGTCGAAGACCCGGACGAGGCCCGAGTTCTGGCCGCTGAAGTTATCCCAGGGGGCACCGACCAGGACCTCATCCCTGCCGTCGAAGTTGAGGTCGCCGAGGCCGGACACCGCGCGGCCGAGTCCCTGGTAGGCCCGGTCGCCGTACCAGGTGTGGATCGTGCCCTGGGCTGCCAGGGTGCCGGCGGCGAGGAGCAGGGCGCCCGGCACCGCCAGCCAGGGGGTTCTGGGGAGAAGGAACATGGGGGGAAACCTCCTTGCAGGAAGCCAACCGGACCCGGGGGGGCCGCGGCGAAACAGTGCTCTGGGAACGAGACCCCGCCAGGGGGCCTCGACAGAGAACCATCATGCCACAAGAACGGCGACCATGGGGCCAGGAAATGCCCGGGGATCGGGCCTGGTGTACACAAGTCCGGTCGCAGCGCTAGCTTGCAGGAGTCGAGACCGCCATGGAACCCTCCCGCCGCTCCTTCCTGGCCGGCTGCACGGCGGCCGGTCTCGGCCTCGCCGCTGCTGCCGCCGGAGCCTCCCCGGGGGACCAGCGGGGTATCCGCTTCGCCCTCAAGTACGGCATGATCCAGGAGGGGGCGAGCGTCCTCGAGAAGTTCCGGCTCCTGGCCGATCTGGGCTACGACGGCGTGGAGCTGGACAGCCCGAGCGAGCTGGACCTGGAGGAGGTCCTGGCCGCCAGGGAGGCCACGGGGATCGCGATCCCGGGCGTGGTCGACTCGGTGCACTGGCAGAAGCCCTTCAGCCACCCGGATCCCGCCGTCCGGGCTGCCGGGCGCCAGGCCCTGGAGACCGCCCTCCGGGACTGCGCCCGCCTGGGTGGCAGCAGCGTCCTCCTGGTCCCCGCCGTCGTCAACCGGGAGGTCTCCTACGACCAGGCCTGGGAGCGCTCAACGGCGGAGATCCGCCGGCTGCTGCCCCTGGCGGCCGAGCTCGGCGTGCACATCGCCATCGAGAACGTCTGGAACCACTTCCTCCTCTCGCCCCTCGAGGCAGCCCGCTATGTGGACCAGTTCGAAAGCCCGTGGATCGGCTGGCACTTCGACATCGGCAACGTGGTGAACTACGGCTGGCCGGAGCAGTGGATCCGCATCCTGGGGCACCGCATCCTCAAGCTGGACGTCAAGGGCTTCAGCCGCAGGAAGCGGGACCAGGAGGGCCTCTGGAAGGGCTTCCAGGTCGAGATCGGCGACGGCGACTGTGGCTGGCCCGAGGTCCGCCGCGCCCTGGCTGACATCGGCTACCGGGGCTGGGCGGCGGCCGAGGTGCGGGGCGGGGGCCGGGAACGCCTGGCCGACATCCTGGCCCGACTGCGCCGGGGCCTGTCTCCGGCGGAATCCCGGTGAGCCGCCCGCGCCTCTACGCCACGCCCTTCTGCCCCTACGCCCAGCGGGCCCTGGCGGTCCTGGCGCACACCGGGCTGGACTGCGAGGTGGTCGAGGTGGACCTGGACAGGCGCCCCGAGGAGCTGCTGGCTCTCTCCCCCACCGGACAGGTGCCCCTGCTGGTGGCGCCGGAGGGCATCCTCTACGAGTCCGGAATCGTCGCCGCCTGGCTGGCGGCTGAGGCCGGCTGGACCGACGCCCTGCCCGCGGCGGCCTTCCCCCGGGCCCGCCTGCAGCTCCTCATGGCCCGCTGGGACTCCGCCGTGGCCCCGGCCTTCTTCCGCTCCCTCCGGGAAGGCCGGGAGTGGCAGCCGGAAGCCTCCCTGGAGCACGAGCTGGCGGTCATGGCGCGGACCATCCAGGACCAGCCCGAGGCGGCGGAGGGCCTGGCCGGCATCCACTGCGCCACCCACTGGCTGCGGATGCGCTGGTTCCGGGAGGAGTCCCCCCTGGTGGCCCTGGTGGAAGGTCGTACCGACCTCGCGGCCTGGCTGGACCGGGCCGCCGGCCACGCGGCGGTCCAGGCCAGCGCTCCGCCCCGGGAGGCCGCCGAGGCCCGCCTGCGGCGACGATTCCGCGGGCAGCAGGGCTGATTTCCGGGACCCGGCCTTTTTTCCGGCAACAACGTTCCCCGGGAAACGAATCCAGGTTCCCGGGGCCGGCGCGCTCATCTGCGACGCGCCCCCCACTGTCTCAACATCTTGAGAACGCACCTCATGAACAACAACAAGGACCTCCCCCGGCGCCGCACGGCCACCGCCACCCTGGTGGCCCTGGCGGTCGGTGGCCTCTTCCTCGGCACCCTGGCGTCCTGCGCCCAGCCCGAGCACAAGGACGGCGCAGCCCAGGAGATGAACGGCTGCTCCGGCAAGGACGGCTGCTCCGGCAAGGATGGCTGCTCCGGCAAGGATGGCTGCTCCGGCAAGGACG
>CAYMFV010000011.1:18918-21625 GCA_964389745.1 uncultured Planctomycetales bacterium
CAAGGACTCTGCGCCTGCTACCGGCGACAGCGCCACGCCCGCTGCCGAGTCCAGCGCCTCCTCCGGCAAGGACGGCTGCTCCGGCAAGGACGGCTGCTCCGGCAAGGACGGCTGCTCCGGTTGAACCGATGCTGGCGGCGCGGGTCGGTCCCCCGGCCCGCGCTCCGGCCCCTCCTGCGCGCGACCTGCACGATGGCATCCGGCAACCGCTGGGGACTCCCCGACCTGGGCATCGGCGTCGGGCTGCGCTCTCCCCACTATCCCCACATCCTCGAGCACTGGCCCGAGGTGGACTGGTTCGAGATCCTCTCGGAGAACTACCTGGCCACGGGCGGGCGCCCTCTCCAGGTCGTCGAACAGATCGCGGCCCGCTACCCCGTCGCCATGCACGGCGTGTCCATGAACCTCGGCAGTGCCGATCCCCTGGACCTGGACCACCTGCAGGCCCTGAAGGAGCTGGCGGAACGGGTCCAGGCCGCCTGGTTGGGCGATCACGTCTGCTGGACCGGCGTCGCCGGGCGCAACAGCCACGACCTCCTGCCGGTTCCCTACACCGAAGAGGTCCTCCGCCACCTGGTGCGCAAGGTGCGCGCCGCCCAGGACTTCCTGGAACGCCCCCTGGTCCTGGAGAACCCCTCCACCTACCTGGCCTTCACCGCCACCACCATGCCGGAGGAGGAGTTCATCGCCCGGCTGGCCGAGGAGGCCGACTGTGCCCTCCTGGTGGACGTGAACAACATCCTGGTGAACGCCCGGAACCACGGCAGCGACCCCTGGAAATGGCTTGCGGCCATCCCCTGGGATCGGGTCGTGCAGATCCACGTGGCCGGCCACACGGACCATGGCAGCCACTGCATCGACACCCACGTCGGTCCCGTGCCGGACCCGGTGTGGGAGCTCTACGCCGAGGCCGAGCGGCGCAGCGGCGGCTGTGCCGTGCTCCTCGAGTGGGACCAAGAGATCCCGGACTTTCCGACCGTCCACGCCGAAGCCCGTCGGGCCGAGGCCTACCGCAGCCGGCTCCGCCAGGTGGCGCAGCCGTGAATGCCCTCCCTCATCCCAAGGTCTGGCAGTCCTGGTTCCAGGACGCCCTGGCCCTGCCGGGATCCCTGGACGAGGCCCTCCGTGCGACCGGCGGCCCCGCCGGGCTGCCGGCCGCCGCGCCGGAGCTGGGCCGGGTCCTCGCGCCCTCGGCGACCCTGCGCCCCGAGGAGCGCCTCGCCATCTACCGGGACATGTACTGGCGGCGCCTGGTGGAGGCCCTGGAACAGGACTTCGCCGGCGTCCGGGCAGTCCTGGGTGCGGAGGTCTTCACCGATCTCGCCCGGCGCTACGTCGGCGAGCACCCGTCCACGACCTTCACCCTCAACCTCTACGGCGCCGGCTTCCCGGACTGGCTCGCCGCCCGGTCCGAGGCATCCCACCCCCGGGAGGCCTTCGCCGCCGACCTGGCCCGCCTGGAGTGGGCCCGCATCGAGGTCTTCCACGCGCCCCGGGCCGTGCCCCTGCCCCCGGGCCGTCTGGAGGAGGTTGCGCCCGAGGCCTGGCCCACGGCCCGACTGCGCCTCGTCCCCGGGCATCGGCTCCTCGCCGCCCGCCACCCGGTGGGGCCCTGGTACCGGGCCTTTCTCCAGGAGGAGCAGACCCCGGAGATCCCGGCCGCGGGGGATTGCCGGATCCTGCTCTGTCGGCAGGGCACGGTGGTCCGCATCCTGGACCTGGAGACCTCTGCCGCCGCCCTGTTGACCTCCCTGGCGGATGGCCACCCCCTGGCCGACGCCCTGGCTGAGGCTGTGGCCGCGGCCGGGCAGGAAGGCCTGGGAGATCGCCTGGGGACCTGGTTCCAGGAGTGGAGCGCCTGCGGCCTCTTCCAGGCCGTGGAGACGTCGGACCAGCCCTGAACGAGCCACAACTGTTGTGGCATGTCATCAGGTGTTGACGGCATGTCTCCATCGGGCGTGAGAATCCTTCCGCCATGTGGAGACCGTTCCGGTCTAGCCTGGAGGCATGGATCGCCCCACCCTGGTATGCACGTGGCTCCTGGCCGCCGCCTGCTGGCTGCCGGCCGCCGTCGCCGGCCAGGATCTTCGCCTCACCAGCCACGGAGCCCCGGGAGACCAGCTCTCGGCCGTGGCCGGCGCGGGTGACGTGGACGGGGACGGCACCCCGGACATCCTGGTGGGAGCGACCCAGGACCTCCTGCCTGGCGCCGGCGCTACCGGCTACGCCCGGGTCATCTCCGGCCGCACCGGTGCCTGGCTCCACACCTTCCGGGGCAGCAGCGACCACTCCCGGCTGGGTGCGGCGGTGGCCGGCGTCGGCGACCTGGACCGGGACGGGAAGGCCGAGGTCCTGGTGGGCGCCCCCGGGGACGACGAGGCCGGCCCGAATCACGGCGCGGCCCGGGTCCATTCCGGAGCCACCGGGCAGGCCCTGTTCACCCTCCACGGTCGCTCCTCCTGGAGTGGCTTCGGTGCCGCGGTGGCCGGTCTGGGCGACGTGGACGGCGACGGCTGGCCCGATCTGGCCGTGGGTGCCCCGATGGACGACACCCTGACCCGGGAGGCCGGCAGCGTCGTCGTCTTCGGCGGCCGGGACGGCAGCCTGCTCTCCGTCTTCGGCGGCATGGCCGCCGGCGACGCTTTCGGCCACGCTGTCGCCGCCGCCGGGGACGTCAACCGCGACGGCCATGCCGACATCCTGGTGG